>NZ_JAAXOY010000606.1 GCF_012396155.1 Cellulomonas septica
GACGCGAGCCCGACGGCCCCGGGGTGCGCGAGCGCGAGGACGGACCAGACGAGCCCGGCGACGGTCGACGTCCCGACGCCACCACCGACGCCCGCGACGTGCACGGCACCGGTCGCGGGCAGCGCCCGGCCGAGCGCGGTGAGCACGGTCTCGGGCAGCCCGGCGAGCGCGGCCGGCGGGGGTGCGACGAACGACACGGGCTACTCGCCGTCCTGCACGACGCACACGCCGCCGAGGCGTGCGGCCATCTCCTGCACGACGGCGATCCCGGTCCGGCCCAGGTCGCCCCACGGTGCGACGGCCTCGACCCACCACACGGGCTGCCCGGCACCGAGCCACGGCGGCAGCGCGGTGAGGGTCGGCAGGAGGCGACGGACCTCGGCGACGTTGTCGACGCGCAGGGGCTGCATGATGCTCACGACGCCCTGGCCCTGCGACGGGTCGGCGGGGTCCACGCGCACGACCTGGTGCACGGCGCCGTCGTGCAGCGTGCGCAGCCCGAGGTCGGGGTCGACGGCGGCACCGGCCTCGACGAGGACGCGCGCGTCGGGCGCGGTGGGGCTGAGGACGACGAGCTCACGGGGCACCGGGCACCTCCTGCGACGTGGCGACCTGGACGAGCGTGGGCCGTTCGCCGCGGCGCAGCCACTTGCCACGTCCGGGCGGGAGCAGCTCCGCGTACTGGCCGGGGAAGACCTGCCCCTCGGACCGTTCGCCGGCCATGAGGAACCCGCTGCCGCCGGTGTCGCGGACGGCCTGCAGGACCGGGTCGTAGAGCGCGCGGGACGCGCCGGCGACGGGCCGGGTGAGGAGCACGTGCAGCCGCAGGTCGCGTGCGGCGGGCAGGTGCTCGAGCAGGGGGCGCAGGGGGTCGGTGCCGCCCGACGCGAGGATGTCGTAGTCGTCGACCACGACGACGATCCGCGGGCCGCCGGACGGGCCGTCGCCGGTGCGCTTCGCGAGCTCCGCGGCGACGGCGGTCGACAGCTGCAGCGCGAGCGGCGCGCTCGTCGCGCGGCCACCGAGGTAGTCCTCGGGGCACACGTCGGCGAGCCCGCCGCGCGGGTCGAACACGGCGACGACGAGCTCGTCGGGCGTGGACCGGTCGACCAGCCCCTCGACGACGGTGCGCAGCAGCGTCGTCTTGCCGCAGCGCGGGTCGCCGAAGACGAGCAGGTGCTGGTCGCGCGCGACGAGGTCGAGCAGCGCGGGCGACATGGTGTCCTGCCGCAGGCCGAACGGGACGAGGTCCGGCTCGTCGAGCGGGTCGGGCAGGGACGCGAGCTCGAGCACCTCGGGGAGCTCGCGGATCCTCGGCGCGGCGGCGGTGCCACCCCAGCGGCGGCGGGCCTCGTCGGCCAGCGCGTCGAGCCCGGCACCGACGGTCGCGACGTCGCCGTCGAGCGCGGCGGTGTCGGGCAGCGGCAGCGCGACCTGCGCGAACAGGCCGTCGTCGGTGAGCGCACGGCCGGGCTGGTCGGCGCGCAGCGTCGCGGCGAGCTTGCGACCGACGGTCGAGTCGCCGGGGTCGTTGAGCCGGAGCTCGACGCGCGTGCCGATGAGCGGCTGGCTCTGCATGCGCACCTCGTTCCAGCGCGCCATCGTCATGACGACGTGGATGCCGAAGCCGCTGCCGCGCGACAGCAGCGCGGTGAACGTCTCGTCGAGCTCCTCGAAGTCGCCGCGCACCGCGCCGACCCCGTCGACGAGCAGGACGACGTCGGCGGTCGCGAGCTCGGGGACCTGGCCGGCGGCGTGCCGGGCGCGCAGCAGCGCGAGGGAGTCGATGCCGTGCTCGGCGAACACCTTCTCGCGGTGCGCGAGCATCCCGTGCAGCTCCTCGAGCAGCCGGCGCAGCCGGTCGCGGCTGGACCGCGTCGCGACGCCGCCGACGTGCGGGAACGCCTCGAGCCGGCTGAGCCCGCCGCCCGCGAGGTCCATGCCGTAGACGGCGACCTGGCGCGGGTCGTGCGTGAGCGCGAGCCCGGCGGCGATCGTCCACAGCACCGTGGTCCGCCCGGACTGCGGGGCGCCGATGATCGCGACGTGCCCGCCCGCCCGCGTCAGGTCGAGGCGCCACGTCCCCTGCCGCTGCTTCGCGGGGTCGTCGCGGAGACCGACCGGCACCGTGAGGTG
>NZ_JAAXOY010000607.1 GCF_012396155.1 Cellulomonas septica
CTGACGGACGGTGGTGAGGGCGCGCAGGGCCGCCTCGTCGACGCCCGCGATCCCGGTCGACGCGGTGCGCAGCGCGACGACGAGCGCCACGACCTGCTCGTCGTCGAGCAGCAGCGGCGGCATCTGGCTCCCGGCGTCGAGCCGGTACCCGCCGTCGGGCCCCTTGGTCGCGTGGACGGGGTAGCCGAGGTCGCGCAGGCGGTCGACGTCGCGCCGCACCGTGCGAGGGCTGACGCCGAGCCGGTCGGCGAGCACGTCGCCCGGCCAGTCGCGGCGGGACTGCAGCAGCGACAGCAGGGACAGCAGGCGGGCGGACGGCGTCGACATCTGCCCAGACTGCCATGAGGTAGCGGACAGGATCTGACCGCTACCGGCGGAAGCATGGGTGACGTACCGATCCGGACGACAGGGGAGAGGCCCATGATCCGCACCCGCGGGCTCACGAAGGACTTCGTGGTCAGCCGCACCGAGACCGTGCACGCCGTGCGCGGCATCGACCTGGACGTCGCGCCCGGCGAGCTCGTCGCCGTGCTCGGCCCGAACGGCGCCGGCAAGACGACCACCATGCGCATGCTCACGACGCTCATCCGCCCGATGGCCGGCACCGCGACCGTCGCGGGCGCCGACATCACGACCGACCCCGCGACGGTCCGCCGCAACATCGGCTACGTCGGGCAGGGCAACGGCGCCGGGCACGTGCAGCGCGCCGCCGACGAGATCGTCGCGCAGGGCCGCATCTACGGACTCGACGCGCGCACCGCGCGCCGCCGTGCCGACGACCTGCTCGACGCGCTCGACCTGCGCCCGCTCGCGCGCCGCAAGGTGTCCGACCTGTCGGGCGGCCAGCGCCGCCGGCTCGACGTCGCGCTCGGCCTCGTGCACGCGCCGCGCCTGCTGTTCCTCGACGAGCCCAGCACCGGGCTCGACCCGCAGACGCGCGCGAACCTGTGGGACCACATCCTGCGGCTGCGCGCCGAGCGCGACATGACGATCGTCCTCACGACGCACTACCTCGACGAGGCCGACACGATGGCGGAGCGCGTCGTCGTCGTGGACCACGGTCGCGTCATCGCGGACGACACCGCGGACGGTCTCAAGCGCACCCTCGCGGGCGACCGGCTGGTGCTCGAGGTCGCGGCGGGCGTCGGCCGGCAGGTCGGCGATCGGCAGTCCCTCGGCCATGCGGACACCCAGCATGAGGCGCTCGAGCGCCGCCGACTCCCCGTCGACGGTCTCGCGACCGGCGGCAGGGCTCACGCCACGGGCCAGACGGTCGGCGTACGCCCGGGGGTGCTTGACGTTCCACCAGCGCACGCCCCCGACGTGGCTGTGCGCGCCCGGCCCGATCCCCCACCAGTCGTCGCCGCGCCAGTACGCGAGGTTGTGCCGGCACGCGTCGGCGGGCGTGCGCGCCCAGTTGCTGACCTCGTACCAGCCGAGCCCGGCGGCGGCGAGCAGGTCGTCCGCGAGCTCGTACTTCGCGGCCTGGTCGTCGGGGTCCGTCGGCGGCAGGTCGCCGCGGCGGACCTGGACCGCCATGCGCGTGCCCTCCTCGACGACGAGCGCGTACGCGGACACGTGGTCGACGCCGGTCGCGAGGGCCGTCTCGACGCTCGTGCGCCAGTCGTCGAGGGACTCGCCGGGCGTGCCGTAGATGAGGTCGAGCGAGACCGCGAGGCCGGCGTCGCGGGCCCAGCGGACGACGTCGGGGATGCGGCGCGGGTCGTGCGTGCGGTCGAGCGTCGCGAGGACGTGCGGCACCGCGGACTGCATGCCGAACGAGACGCGCGTGAAGCCGGCAGCCGCGAGCCCGGCGAGCGACTCGGGCGTCACCGAGTCGGGGTTGGCCTCGGTCGTCACCTCGACGTCCGGCGCGAGGCCCCACGTGTCGCGGACGCCGCCCAGCAGACGCGCGAGGTCGTCGACCGGGAGCACGGTGGGCGTCCCGCCGCCGACGAACACCGTCGAGACGGGCCGCGCGGGCAGCCCGGCCGCGGCGAGGACGCGCCCGGCGAGGTCGACCTCGGCGAGGGCGGTCGACGCGTAGGACGTCTGGCTGGCACCGCCGCCGCGCTCGGTCGCCAGTTGAACTCGTCGGCGACGCGGAGCACGCGCTCACGCGTGGCGGCCGAGACGCCGGGTCGACCGTTCAGGGCGTACGAGACGACCGCGATCG
>NZ_JAAXOY010000608.1 GCF_012396155.1 Cellulomonas septica
CCCGGCGGCCGGGGGACGGCCGGCCGCCGGGCGCTGGTCCTCAGTAGGTGAACGCGGCGACGCGTGACCGCAGGTCCGCGGACATGCGGGCGAGCTCCTCGACGTTCGTGCCCATCTGGGCGAGCACGTCGGAGCTCGTCGCGGCCGACGTCGCGACGCCGGTGATGTTCGTGGCGATGTCCCCGGTGCCGGCCGCGGCGTCGGCGACCCCGCGCGACATCTCGGTCGTGGTCGCGGTCTGCTCCTCGATCGCCGACGCGATCGTGAGCTGGTGGTCGTTGATCGCCTCGATGATCGAGGAGATCTCCCCGATCGCGGACACCGCACCGGTGGTGTCGGTCTGGATCGCCTCGACGCGGCGCGCGATGTCCTCGGTCGCCTTCGCCGTCTCCGACGCGAGCTCCTTGACCTCGCCCGCGACGACCGCGAAGCCCTTGCCGGCCTCCCCGGCACGCGCGGCCTCGATGGTCGCGTTGAGCGCGAGCAGGTTCGTCTGCTCGGCGATCGACGTGATGACCTTGACGACGTTGCCGATCTCCAGGCTGGACTCGCCGAGCTTCGCGACGCGCTCGTTGGTGAGCTCGGCCATCTGCGTCGCCTGGTGCGCGACCTTCGCGGCCTCGGACGCGCTCTGCGCGATCTCCCGGATCGACGACCCCATCTGCGCCGACCCGGCCGCGACGGACTGCACGTAGCGCGAGACCTGGTCCGCGGTGGACGCGACGACCCCCGCCTGCGCGCTCGTCTCCTCCTGCGCGGCGCCGACCTGCTGCGCGGCGGCCGACAGCTCCTCCGCGGCGGCGGCGACCGTCTCGGCCGCCTCGACGACACCGGCGAGGGTCGACCGCACGGACCGCTGCGCGACGCCGAGCGCCTCGGCGGTCTGCCCGACCTCGTCGCGCGAGCGGACCTGCGCCTCGACGGTGAAGTCGCCGCGGGCCATCGCCTGCAGGCTGCGGCGGACGTCGTCGACGGACCGGCGGATGCCCCGCACCACGAGCCAGGTGAGCACCGCGGCGATGACGAACGCCGTCACGAGGTTGGTGACGAGCACGATCATCGCGTTGCTCGCGCGCTCCTGGGACTGCCGGGCCAGGTTCGTGATGAACGCGGTGTTCTCGGCCGCGGTCTGGTCGAGCTCGGCGACGTACGCCTCGATCGCCGGCTGGCCGATCTCGTCACGGATGCGCGCGTACTCGTGCAGGTCCTCCTCGAGCGCGGCGGGGACGAGCTGCTCGTCGCGGATCTGGAGCCAGTCGTCGTACTTCGTGAGGAAGTCCTGCCACGACTGCTCGCCGCCCGCGGCGCTCGCGGTGTAGGCCTCGATCTGCGGCTCGAGCTCGGCGTCGTTCGACTCGAGCGCGCGGCGCCAGTCGCTCTTCGCGGTCGGCTCGTCGGAGGCGGCGATCTGGGCGACGATCATCCGCGCCTTGAGCTGGTTCTGGTGCACGAGGTCGCGGACGTCGCTGATCTGGCTCTGGCCGTCGGCCATGGTCTTCATGTCCGCGCGCGTCTGCTGGAGGACGAGCACCGCGTACCCGGAGGACAGCAGCACGATCGTGCCGGCGACACCGAGCGTCACGAGGATCTTCGTCTGGATGCCGCGGTCCGCGAACCAGGACAGGCGGCGGCGGGACGACGTGGGCTGGGGCATGCGGGCCTCTCGCTTCGGACGGCGAGGGGGCGGACGTGCGGACGACCGGCGGGCTTGCCGGTGCTTCGGCGCCCCCTGCGACGGCGCCGTGACGCTGGCGTCGCCGTCCTTCCGTTCGGTCGGTCCGGCGTCCGGCTGAGCGTTTTCCGTGAGGTCGATCCGTCGGGTTCGACCCGGAGCGTCCTGGACGTTCGTCCGACTGGCGGCAGCGCTCCCGCCCGGCGCGACCGTGACCTGCACTCGGGTCCTCAGGGGACGACCCGGACCGCCCCGGACGGCGTCGGCGACGGCAGCCGGAGGACGCCCGGAGTCAGCCCCAGGTGGGCGGGTCCAGCTCGCTCGACGGGGCCGGACGGGGGAACGGGACGCTCGGCGTCGGGCGCCAGGACGCGTGCGGCTGCCACACCGTCGGCCGCTCCCCGGGGCCGTCGGGCTCGTCGGCGTGCGGCCACAGCGAGTGCGTCGGATGCCCCGGCGCGCGCTCGGCGACGTGCGCGTCGGGCTGGTCGTGCAGCGCGTG
>NZ_JAAXOY010000609.1 GCF_012396155.1 Cellulomonas septica
CGCGCTCGCGCCGGCGCACGTCTGACGCCTCGTCGCGCGCGGGTGCGGCGCCGACCAGCGGGCTGCGCTCCTGCGGACGGACGCCGCGCCGGTCAGCGGGGGTCGGGGTCGCGCAGCGCGCGCAGCTCCGCGGCGACCGCGGTCGGCGACGGCCGGTCGCCCGGCTCGGCGGCCGTCATCGCGCCGAGCAGCCGCACCCAGTCCCGCCCGAGGTCCTCGGGCACGTCGACAGGTCGCAGCAGGCGGGCGAGCGAGCTCGTCAGCGGGTCCCCGGGGTACGCGCGCTCGCCGGTGAGGCACTCGAGCAGGACGAGACCGAGCGAGTAGACGTCGCTCGCGGGCCCGACGTCGCGCCCGAGCGCCTGCTCGGGGCTCTGGTAGCTCGCGGTCCCGGACGAGCTGCGTCGGTCCGTCTCCGGTGAGCGGACGGCGCTCACGGCGATCCCGAAGTCCGCGAGCACGACGGGCAGCGTCGGCGCGTCCTGGCGTCCGGGCGGCGCGGCGGAGTCGGAGACGAGCACGTTGGACGGCTTGACGTCGCGGTGCACGATCCCGGCGGCGTGCGCGTGGCCGAGCGCGAGCGCGAGCTGCCGCCCGACGTCGGCCGTGATCGCGCGGGGGAGCGGGCCGTCGTTCACGCACTCGCGCAGCGTGCGGCCGTCGACGAGCTCCATGACGAGGTACGCGACGGGTCCGACCCCGTCGACCTGGTCGGCGCCCACGTCGAGCAGCGCGACGAGGTTCGGGTGCGACAGACCGGCGAGGACGCGCGCCTCCGCGGCGTAGCGGCGGATCTCCTCGCCGTCGGCCGCGCCGAGGTCGAAGAGCTTGACGGCGACCTCGCGGTCCAGCCGTCGGTCGGTCGCGCGGAAGACCGCACCGGAACCGCCGTGCCCGAGCGCCGCGCCCAGCCGGTACCGTCGCCCGAGCGTGGCGCCGGCCGGGCTGCGCAGGTCGGTGAGGGGCACGGGACGGTCCTTCGGGGGTGCTCTCGACGGGTCGGCGGCGCGTCGGCCGCACCACGACGCTAGGAGCGTGCCCGGGGCACCGCACGTCGAGCGCGCCTCTTCACCCCATCGTGACCGACCCGAGATGACAGCCGCTTGCGCGATCCTGCAAGTCGCTTGCGCGGAAAGTCGCTACAGTGGGCCGCATGTCACGGCGACTCGCAGAGGTGGCACGCAAGGTCGGCGTCTCGGAGGCGACCGTCAGCCGCGTGCTCAACGGCAAGCCCGGCGTCTCCGACCAGACGCGGGAGGCCGTGCTCACCGCGCTCGACGTCCTCGGCTACGAGCGCCCCACCAAGCTGCGCGGCGAGCGCGCACGCCTCGTCGGGCTCGTCCTGCCCGAGCTGCAGAACCCGATCTTCCCCGCGTTCGCCGAGGTCGTCGGTGGGGCGCTCGCGCAGCAGGGCTTCACCCCCGTGCTGTGCACCCAGACCGCGGGCGGTGTCTCCGAGGCCGACTACGTCGAGCTGCTGCTCGGCCAGCAGGTCTCCGGCATCGTGTTCGCCGGCGGGCACTACGCGCAGCGCGACGCGACGCACGACCACTACGAGCGGCTCACCGGCCGGCAGCTGCCCGTCGTGCTCATCAACGCGTCGATCGAGGACCTGCCGTTCCCGCGCGTGTCGTGCGACGACGAGGTCGCGATCGAGCAGGCGGTCGGCCACCTCGCGTCGCTCGGCCACACCCGCGTCGGCCTCGTCCTCGGACCCGTCGACCACGTGCCGTCCGAGCGCAAGCTGCACGCCGCGCGTGCGGTCGCGCAGCGGCTCGGCCTCGAGCTCCGCGACGACCAGGTCGTCCGCTCCGCCTACTCGCTCGAGAGCGGTCAGGCGGCCGCGACGCGCCTGATCAAGGCCGGGGTCACCGGCATCGTGTGCGCGAGCGACCCGCTCGCGCTCGGCGCGATCCGTGCGGCGCGCCGGGCCGGGCTGCGCGTACCCGACGACATCTCCGTCGTCGGGTACGACGACTCCGCGTTCATGAACTGCACCGAGCCTCCGCTCACGACCGTGCGGCAGCCCATCGAGCCCATGGGCCGCGCGGCGATCGACCTGCTGGTCAACCAGATCAACGGCGCGTCCGTGCCGCAGGAGGAGCTGCTCTTCGAGCCCGAGCTCGTCGTGCGCGGCTCCACCGCCCCGGCCCCCGCGTCACGCCCCGCC
>NZ_JAAXOY010000061.1 GCF_012396155.1 Cellulomonas septica
GGTCCCGGACGACGAGCTGCCCGGTGCCGGAGCCGACGCGCACATCGACGCGGCCGAGCCGCCGTCGACGCGCGGCTGGCGCTCCTTCGCGACGGCACAGGTCGCGGGCGTGGCGCTGCGCGTGCGCGTCGGCGGCCACGAGCACTCCGTCGTGTCGGACCGCGGGGGCTACCTCGACGTCCGGCTCGAGTCCGACCTGGAGCCCGGCTGGCACCACGTCGAGCTCACGACCGAGGACGGCGTGAGCGCGCAGGCACCCGTGCTGGTGATCGACCCGGCCGTCCGCGTCGGCCTCGTGAGCGACATCGACGACACGGTCATGGTGACCCGCCTGCCGCGTCCGCTGGTCGCGGCGTGGAACGTGCTCGTCCGCAACGAGGACGCGCGCGAGCCCGTGCCCGGCATGGCCGAGCTGTACGCGGAGCTGCGACGACGTCACCCGGGCATGCCGGTGGTCTACCTGTCGACGGGTGCGTGGAACGCGGCGCCGGCGATCTCCCGGTTCCTCAAGCGGCACGGCTACCCGGCCGGCCCGCTGCTGATGACGGACTGGGGGCCCACCAACACCGGCTGGTTCCGCAGCGGCCGGGCGCACAAGGTCGCGCAGCTGAGGCGCCTCGTGCACGAGCTGCCCGACGTCCGGTGGGTGCTCGTCGGCGACGACGGCCAGCGCGACCCCGAGATCTACGCGGGTGCGGCGACGCACCACCCGGACCACGTGCGCGCGATCCTGCTGCGGCAGCTCACCTTCAGCGAGCACGTCCTCGCGCACGGCCTGCCGACGCCCACCCCGGAGTCACGGGCGGCCGAGCGGGCCGCCGCGGCGGCGCCGGGCGGCATCCCGGTGCTGCAGGGTGCCGACGGGTACGAGCTCCGGCGCGAGATCGGCCCGGAGGGCATCGCCGGCGGCTGAGCCGTTCCGGCGCCCACGAGGTGAGGCTCCCCACCGAGAGCGGCACACGCGTGCCGTGCTCTCGGCGGGGAGCCTCACCGGCGTCGGGGACGCGGTCGCGCCGGTCGTCGGAGCCCGTCAGAGTCGCTGCGGGTCGTCCCAGTCCTCGCTGCTCGCGATGGCTTCGTCGTCGGCCTCGATCTCGACCGCGTGCAGCGACCGCGGGGCCCGCGTCGGGTCGCCGCCCGAGCGTGCGTCCGCGGCGGCCAGCTCGGCCTCCGGGAGCGGGGGCTCGGCGAGGTGCTCGGCGGCGGGGTCGGAGGTCAGGTCGCGGCTCATGGGAGGTTTCTACCGCTGCTCCTCCCCCGTCGCACCTGCGGACCACCGGGTGATCCGCGCCACCTCGCGGGCTGGACACGAACGGGCGCTCGGGGTCGGGCGAGGGTGCGAAAGGTTTCGTCCTCTGACCGGCTCTCGAAGCGCTTCGATACCGTGCGGCCACCCGTCGCCCGGCGCCCGTCCGAGGGTGTCCGGCGGCGGGGCCGACCGGCCGGGCAACCCGCGCCCGGCGGGCACCCCACCGCCTTCACGAAGGAGTGCAGCGGATGCGCGTCCCTGCTCGAACCTCCCCCGACAGACCCGGCCGCCGGCCACGACGCCTCGTGGGCGCCGTCCTCGCCGCCGCACTCGTCACCGGCGCCGGCACGGCCGTCGCCCTCGGCTCCCCCGCGACCGCGGCCACCCCGTCGTACACCTGGGGCAACGTCGAGGTCGTCGGCGGCGGGTTCGTCCCCGGCATCGTCTACAACCAGTCGGAGAAGGGCCTCGTCTACGCCCGCACCGACATCGGCGGGGCGTACCGCCTCGACCAGGCGACCCGACGCTGGGTCCCGCTGCTCGACCACATCGGCTGGGACGAGTGGAGCCACACCGGCGTCCTCAGCCTCGCGACGGACGCGGTGGACCCGGACAAGGTCTACGCGGCCGTCGGCACCTACACGAACTCGTGGGACCCGCAGAACGGCGCGATCCTGCGCTCGAGCGACCGCGGCGAGACCTGGCAGAAGACGATGCTGCCGTTCAAGGTCGGCGGCAACATGCCCGGCCGCGGGATGGGCGAGCGCCTGCAGGTCGACCCCAACGACAACCGCGTGCTCTACCTCGGCACCGAGAGCGGCAACGGGCTGTGGCGCAGCACCGACTCGGGCGTCACGTGGGCCAAGGTCGTCTCGTTCACCAACCCCGGCAACCACGTGCAGGACCCGACGTCCACCAACGACTACCTCACGAGCAACCAGGGCGTCGTGTGGGTCACGTTCGACCCGTCGAGCGGCACGAAGGGGTCGCCGACGAAGACGATCTACGTCGGCGTCGCCGACAAGGAGAACACCGTCTACCGGTCCACCGACGCGGGTGCGACGTGGCAGCGGATCCCCGGCCAGCCGACCGGGTACATCGCGCACAAGGGCGTCTACGACGCGAAGGGCAAGCAGCTCTACATCGCGACCAGCGACACGGGCGGCCCGTACGACGGCGGGCACGGCGACGTGTGGCGCCTCGACGCCACGACCGGCACGTGGACCAGCATCTCGCCCGTCCCGTCGTCCAGCAGCGACCAGTACTTCGGCTACTCCGGCCTGACCGTCGACCGCCAGGACCCCGACACCCTGATGGTCGTCACGCAGATCTCCTGGTGGCCGGACATCATCGTGTTCCGCAGCACCGACCGTGGCGCGACCTGGAGCCGGATCTGGGACTGGGCCGGTTACCCGAACCGCGACCTGCGCTACGACCTCGACTACTCGGGCGCGCCGTGGCTCACGTTCGGCAAGACGTCCGCACCCGTCGGCGAGCCGCTCGTCAAGCTCGGCTGGATGACGGAGTCCTTCGAGATCGACCCGTTCGACTCGGACGAGTTCCTGTACGGCACCGGCGCGACGGTCTACGGCGGCAGCAACCTCACCGCGTGGGACACCGGCGGCAAGGTGAAGATCGGCGTCAGGGCGCAGGGCATCGAGGAGACCGCGGTGCTCGACCTCGCGGCTCCCCCGGGACCGGTCCAGCTGATCTCCGGGCTCGGTGACGTCGGCGGGTTCGTGCACACGGACATCACGAAGGTGCCGTCGCAGATGTACACCCAGCCGTACCACGGCTCCGTGACCGGCGTGGACTACGCGGAGGCGAAGCCCGCGACGATGGTCCGCGTGGGGCAGGCCGTCGACGGGACCGTCGAGTCGCACATCGGCGTCTCCACGTCGTCGGGGTCGTCGTGGTGGGCGGGCCAGCAGCCCGCGGGCGTGACCGGCGGCGGGACCGTCGCGATGTCCGCCGACGGCGGCACGATCGTCTGGAGCCCGGCGGGCACGGGCGTGCACCGCTCGACCACGCTCGGCTCGTCCTGGACCGCGTCGACGGGCGTCCCCGCAGGGGCGCGCGTCGAGGCCGACCGCGTGGACGCACAGAAGTTCTACGCGTTCGGCGAGGGCCGGTTCTACCGGTCGACGGACGGCGGCGCGTCGTTCACCGCGTCGGCCGCGACCGGCTTCCCGACCACCGGCAACATCCGGTTCGGGGCGGTGCCCGGCCACGAGGGCCACGTCTGGCTCGCGGGCGAGACCGGCCTGTGGCGGTCGACCGACTCGGGTGCGACGTTCACGAAGCTCGCCGGGTTCGAGGACGGCGGCGCGGTCGGGTTCGGCAAGGCGGCCCCCGGCGCGACGTACCCCGCGATCTACACGACGTCGAAGCTGAACGGCGTGCGCGGGTTCTTCCGCTCGACGGACGCGGGTGCGACGTGGGTGCGGATCAACGACGACGAGCACCGGTACGCCTGGACGGGTGCGGCCATCACCGGCGACCCCGACGTGTTCGGGCGCGTCTACGTCGGGACCAACGGGCGCGGCATCGTCGTCGGGAACACCTCCGGCACCGAGCCGACGGTGACGCCGACGCCGACCGTCACGCCGACGGTGACGCCCACCGTCACGCCGACGCCGACGGTCACGCCGACCCCGACCGTGACCCCGACCCCGACCGTCACGCCGACGGTGACGCCCACCGTCACCCCGACGGTCCAGCCGACCGGCTGCTCGGTGCGGTACACGACGAACGACTGGAACACGGGGTTCACCGCGTCGGTCCGGATCACCAACAACGGGTCCGCGGCGATGAACGGCTGGACGCTCGCGTTCACGTTCCCGTCGTCGCAGCAGGTGACCAACGGGTGGTCGGGCTCCTTCACGCAGACCGGGCAGTCGGTCGTGGTGACGAACGCGCCGTGGAACGGCGCGATCGCCGCGAAGGGCAGCGTGGACATCGGGTTCAACGGCTCGCACGCCGGCGGCAACCCGAAGCCGACGGTGTTCACGCTCAACGGGACGGCCTGCACGGCGGGCTGAGGCCCGCGACCAGCACCGACGTCCACCGCGCCACCTGACGGGGGCGGCGGGCCGCGCACCACGGCGGCCCGTCGTCCCCGTCGGTCGTCCCACGACCCGCCCGAAGTCATGGGACGAGAGAGACGAACGTCACACGTCCCTCGCTGTAGAGATTCTCGACGTCGACATACGCTCGAATCGTGGCGCATCGCGAAGAGACAGTGGACGTCGTCCTCGTCGGCGGCGGGATCATGAGCGCGACCCTGGCCGCGCTCATCACGACGCTCGAGCCGACGTGGACCGTCGAGATCCACGAGCGCCGCGCGGAGGTCGCGACCGAGTCGTCGAACCCGTGGAACAACGCGGGCACCGGCCACGCCGCCCTCTGCGAGCTCAACTACACGCCGCAGCGCCCCGACGGCACGATCGACATCACCAAGGCCGTCACGATCAACGAGCAGTTCGAGCTCTCGCGCGAGCTCTGGAACCACCTCGCGACCAACGGTCGCCTCCCGGGCGGGACCGGCTTCCTCTCCTCGACCCCGCACATGACCTTCGTGCGCGGCGAGGCGAACGTCGACTACCTGCGCCGCCGGTGGGAGACCCTGCGCGCGCACCCCCTCTTCTCCGACCTCGAGTTCAGCGCCGACCCGGCCACGATCGCCGACTGGGCGCCGCTGCTGGTCGACGACCGCGACCCGGCCGAGCCGGTCGCCGCGACGCGCGCGAGCTCCGGCACGGACGTCGACTTCGGCGCCCTCACGCGCTCGATGCTCGACGACGCCCAGAGCCGCGGCGCGCGCCTGCACGTCGAGAGCGAGGTCACGCGCCTGCGGCAGGGCCGCGACGGTGCCTGGACGCTGCGCGTCAAGGACCGTCGCTGGAACGGCAACCGCAAGGCCCGCCGCGTGCGTGCGCGCTTCGTGTTCATCGGCGCCGGCGGCGGCGCGCTCCCGCTGCTGCAGAAGTCGGGCATCCCCGAGGCCAAGGGCTTCGCGGGCTTCCCGATCAGCGGGCAGTTCCTGCGCACCACCAACCCCGACATCGTCGCCCGGCACCAGGCGAAGGTGTACGGCAAGGCCGACATCGGCGCCCCGCCCATGTCGGTCCCGCACCTCGACACGCGCGTCGTCGACGGCGGCACCGCGCTGCTGTTCGGCCCCTACGCCGGCTGGAGCATGAAGTTCCTCAAGCACGGCTCGTGGCTCGACCTGCTGCGGTCCATCCGCCCCGACAACCTGGTCCCGATGCTGGCCGTCGGCGTGCGGAACCTCGACCTGCTCAAGTACCTCATCAGCGAGGTCACGGCGACGGACACCGACCGGCTGCGGACGCTGCGCGCGTTCATGCCGACCGCGCACCCGCGCGACTGGGAGCTCATCACCGCCGGCCAGCGCGTGCAGGTCATCAAGCGCGACCGGAAGAAGGGCGGGGTGCTCGAGTTCGGCACCGAGCTCGTCACCTCGGCGGACGGCTCGATCGCCGGCCTGCTCGGCGCCTCCCCCGGCGCGTCGACGGCCGTCGCGACCATGCTCGACCTGCTGGACCGCTGCTTCCCCGAGCGCGTCGAGGGCTGGCGCCCCCAGCTGCGTGCGATGATGCCGTCGCTCGGCGGCGCGCACTGGGACGAGTCGTTCGAGCTCGACCAGCTCGTCGACGAGCGGGTCGCCACCGACCACTGAGGAACGCCATGACCGTCCACGACGCGGCGACGCCGGTCGTGCCGGTGAGCGCCGAGATGCGCCGCGCCAAGGTGCGCGCCGCGACCGACCACACCACCGTCGGGCTCGTCGACACCACGCCCGACGGGCGCGTCACCATCGCGTGCGCGTGCGGCATGCAGCTCACCAACGGCCCGACCTGGACCCTCGACGAGCACATCCGGCTGCACCGCGCCGAGGCGCGCTTCCTCGCGCTGTCGGCCGTCGCTCCCCCGGGCATCCCCCGGCTCGTGGCCGCGCACGTCGTCGCCGGCGAGGTCACCGACCCCTTCGCGCGGATCGGGCTCACGTACGACGACGTCCTGCTCCTCCCGGGGGAGACGGACGTGATCCCGAGCGAGGTCGACACGACCTCCCGGCTCACGCGCGAGATCTCGGTGCGCGTCCCGCTGCTGTCGGCGGCGATGGACACCGTCACCGAGTCGCGCATGGCGATCGCGATGGCCCGGCAGGGTGGCATCGGGATCCTGCACCGCAACCTGTCGATCGAGGACCAGGCGCACCAGGTCGACCGCGTCAAGCGCTCCGAGTCCGGCATGGTGACCGACCCCGTGACGGTCTCGCCCGACGCGACGCTCGCCGAGCTCGACCGCCTGTGCGGCACCTACCGCGTGTCCGGCCTGCCCGTCGTCGACGCGCAGGACCGCCTGCTCGGCATCATCACCAACCGCGACCTGCGGTTCGTCCCGGCCGCCGACTTCGAGCACCGTCGCGTGCACGAGGTCATGACGCCCATGCCGCTCGTCACCGCGCCCGTGGGGATCGCGCGCGACGACGCGGCCGCGCTGCTCGCGAAGCACAAGATCGAGAAGCTGCCGCTCGTCGACGACGCCGGCGTCCTGCGCGGGCTCATCACCGTCAAGGACTTCGTGAAGTCCGAGCAGTACCCCGACGCGACCAAGGACGGCGAGGGCCGCCTCGTCGTCGGTGCGGCGATCGGGTTCTTCGGCGACGCGTGGGAGCGGGCGACCGCCCTCGTCGACGCGGGTGTCGACGTGCTCGTCGTCGACACCGCGAACGGTCACGCGCGGCTCATGCTCGACATGGTGCGCCGCCTCAAGTCCGACCCGTCGACGCGCGCCGTCCAGGTCATCGGCGGCAACGTCGCGACGACCGCGGGCGCGACCGCGCTCGTCGAGGCCGGCGTGGACGCCGTGAAGGTCGGGGTCGGTCCCGGCTCGATCTGCACCACGCGCGTCGTCGCGGGCGTCGGCGTCCCGCAGGTCACCGCCATCTACGACGCGGCGCAGGCGTGCAAGCCCGCCGGGGTGCCGGTCATCGGCGACGGCGGCCTGCAGTACTCGGGCGACATCGCGAAGGCGCTCGTCGCCGGTGCCGACACCGTGATGCTCGGCTCGCTGCTCGCGGGCTGCGACGAGTCGCCGGGCGAGCTCGTGTTCGTCAACGGCAAGCAGTTCAAGCACTACCGCGGCATGGGCTCGCTCGGGGCGATGGCGTCCCGCGGGCGCGTCTCGTACTCGAAGGACCGGTACTTCCAGGCCGACGTCACGACCGACGAGAAGATCGTCCCCGAGGGCATCGAGGGCCAGGTGCCGTACCGCGGCCCGCTCGCGGCCGTCGCGCACCAGCTCATCGGCGGCCTGCACCAGTCGATGTTCTACGTCGGCGCGCACACGATCCCCGAGCTGCAGTCCAAGGGCCAGTTCGTGCGGATCACCGCGGCCGGGCTCAAGGAGTCCCACCCGCACGACATCCAGATGACGGTCGAGGCGCCGAACTACAGCTCGCACCGCTGACGTCCGCCGACGCCCGGGTCCCGCAGGCGGGGACCCGGGCGTCGTCGTGCGCGGCAGGGGCGACTCGCTGCCGCGGCGGGCCGTGGGGCGGTGGAGGCGGGTGTCCGCCGGCTACCAGAGGGTGCCGACGGGCTCGCGCGCGGGCCAGGTGGGCTCCGCGCCCGGGCCGTCGAGGCCCTTCTCGGTCCGCCACGCGTTGAAGCTCTCCGCCCATGCGCGGTGCGCGGTCACCTGGTACTCGTGCAGCGTGTCGAGGTCCAGGTCCGCGAGGTGCGGGAAGCGCCCGACGATGCGCTCCAGGACGTCGAGGGTCGCGACGACGTCGACGTCGGCGTTGTGCAGGTCGCCCGACTCGACGACCTCGTAGACGCCGCACAGGTCGACGAGCTTGCGCTTGCCCTCGCGCTCGCGGTCCTCGGCGCGGTCGAGCACGAGCGGGTCGATGACGGGCCGCGCGGCGCCGAGCAGCCGGTCGGGCAGCGTCGGGAGGCGGTGGCGGCGCAGCTCGGCGTCGAGCAGGCACAGGTCGAACGCGGCGTTGTAGGCGACGACCGGGACGCCGGCGCGGAACGCCTCGGCGAGCTCCGCGGCGATCTCGTCGAGCGCCACCTTGGGCGCCGTGCCGTGCGCCTTCGCGTGCTCGGTGCTGACGCCGTGGATCGCGGCCGCGGGCTCGGGGATCTCGACGCCGGGGTTCAGCAGCCACGTGCGGACGTGCGTGCCGGCGGCGTCGCGGCGGACCAGGGCGGCGGTGACGATGCGGTCGCGGTCGACGTCGAGCCCCGTGGTCTCCGTGTCGAAGCCCAGCAGGGGTCCGTCGTTCCAGCCCATCGTGCGTCCTTCGTCCGTCCGGCGTGCTCACTGCGCGGCGCACGCGCCTCGCGGTGGCGGGCTCGTGGTGCCGCCCGCTTCGCCAGGATCGCACCGACCACCGACAGCGCCGTGCACCGACACGTCGCGCGCCGGAGGCCCGCGGTGCGCCGGTAACCTGGTCCGGTGAGCAACGAGATCGAGATCGGGCGCGGGAAGCGCGGGCGGCGGGCCTTCTCCTTCGACGACGTGGCGGTCGTCCCGTCGCGGCGGACGCGGGACCCGGAGGAGGTCTCGGTCGGCTGGCAGATCGACGCCTACCACTTCGACCTGCCGGTGCTCGCGGCGCCGATGGACTCGGTGATGAGCCCGGCGACCGCGGTCGCGCTGGGGCAGGCCGGCGGTCTGGGCGTGCTGGACCTCGAGGGTCTGTGGACGCGGTACGAGGACCCGTCGCCGCTGCTCGCGGAGATCGCGACGCTCGACGTGGCGCGCGCGACGGCCCGCATGCAGGAGATCTACTCCGCGCCGATCCAGCCGGAGCTCGTGAGCCAGCGGCTCAAGGAGGTCCGCGCGGCGGGCGTGACGGTCGCGGGCGCGCTGTCGCCGCAGCGCACGCAGGAGCTGTGGCGGACCGTCGTCGACGCGGGCGTCGACCTGTTCGTCATCCGCGGCACCACCGTCTCGGCCGAGCACGTGTCGGGCCGCGCGGAGCCGCTCAACCTCAAGCGCTTCATCTACGAGCTCGACGTCCCGGTCATCGTCGGCGGCGCGTCGACGTACACGGCGGCCCTGCACCTCATGCGCACGGGTGCGGCGGGCGTGCTCGTCGGCTTCGGCGGGGGAGCGGCGCACACGACGCGCGTGTCGCTGGGCATCCACGCGCCGATGGCCACGGCCGTCGCGGACGTCGCGGCGGCGCGGCGCGACTACCTCGACGAGTCGGGCGGCCGGTACGTGCACGTGATCGCCGACGGCGGCGTGGGGCGCTCGGGCGACCTGGTGAAGGCCGTCGCGTGCGGGGCGGACGCGGTGATGCTCGGGG
>NZ_JAAXOY010000610.1 GCF_012396155.1 Cellulomonas septica
CGCGCGCGGCGCCGGCCGCGTGCTGGGCGGACGCGACGTGGTGCTGGTCGACGACGTGCTCACCACGGGGGCGAGCGTGGCGGCGTCGGCCGCGGCCGTGCAGGCGGCGGGCGGGTGCGTCGTCGCCTGCCTGACCGTGGCGTCCACCCCGGGACCGGGCGCGGGAGGAGCCCGCGGGTGACCGGTTCGCGCGGCTCGTCCGGTTCGTCGTCCGCCGGTCGGGCGGCGATTGGTCCGACCCCCGGGACCGGGGTTAGCGTGGGTGCCTGAGCCGACGGCGCAGCGGAGCCCCCGACCTCGAAGCAGTCGAGGTCGACCCGCAGCGCGGGAGGAGGTGACGCCGCCCGACTGTCCCCCGGGGCAGACCAGAAGCATGTCGCCGGGTGGCGCGAGCCGCCCCAGACCTCCCAGGAGGCTCACATGGAGATCGTGGTTGCAGGCCGGCACACCGAGGTGCTCCCGAAGTACCGGGCACACCTCGAGCAGAAGCTCGCGAAGGTCGAGCAGCTGGCCCCCCGCGCACAGCGGATCGACGTCCTCGTGTCGCACGAGGCCAACCCTCGTCAGTCGGGCAGCTGTGAGCGCGTCGAGCTCACCGTCGTCGACAAGGGTCCCGTCATCCGCGCCGAGGCGTGCGCAGACGACCGGTACGCGGCACTGGACCTGGCGCTCGGGAAGCTCCTCGAACGCCTGCGCCGCACACGCGACCGTCGCAAGGACCACCGCAACCACACTCCGCTGACCCCTGTCGACGTGCGTCCCCTCGAGCAGGTCCCCGAGCCCGCCGAGGCGCCCGCCCCCGTCGACGGCGCCGTGGAGACGACGCTCGGCGACTCGCCGGTCGTCATCCGCGAGAAGGTCCACGAGGCGCTGCCCATGACGGTCGACGACGCGCTCTACGAGATGGAGCTCGTCGGTCACGACTTCTACCTCTTCATCGACGCCGAGACCGCGCAGCCGGCCGTCGCCTACCGCCGCCGCGGCTGGAGCTACGGCGTCATCAAGCTCGACACCGCCGTGCGCACCGACGCCCCCGCGTCCGCCGTCGTCGGCGGCTGACCCCGCGTCCCACGACGCCCGGCCCTCCCCGTGAGGGCCGGGCGTCGTCGCGTGCCGGGCGGGTCACGGGCCGCGTGGGTGGTCGCCGCCATGATGGGACGGTGCCTCCCGCCGGCCTCCCCGCCCCCACCGAGTCGCTGTCCCTCTCGCAGGCGCGCCGTGTCGCGCTGCGCGCCCAGGGGCTCGACGTCCCGCGTCCGGAGCGGACGGGCCCCGCGACGATGCGGCACCTCCAGCAAGTCGTCGACCGGCTCGGCCTCCTGCAGATCGACTCGGTGAACGTGCTGGCCCGGGCCCACCTCATGCCGACGTTCTCGCGTGTCGGCCCGTACGATCCGGGGCTGCTGGACCGCGCGTCGGGTCGCGCGCCGCGCCGGCTCGTCGAGGCGTGGGCCCACCAGGCGTCGTACGTCCCGCCGGAGACGTTCCGGCTGCTCGGCTGGCGCCAGCGGAAGTACGCGACCGAGGCGTGGGGGTCGATCGCGCAGGTCCCGCTGCAGCACGCGCCGGCCCTCACGGAGATCCGCGCGCTGCTCGCGTCGTCCGGACCGCTCACCGCGAGCGAGGTCCAGGTGCACTTCGAGGCCGACCACCCGACGTCGAGGGACGAGTGGGGCTGGAACTGGTCGGTCGCGAAGCGCGTGCTCGAGTTCCTGTTCTTCACGGGCGAGGTCACGTCGGCGGGCCGCAACGCGGCGTTCGAGCGCCGCTACGACCTCGCGGACCGCGTCCTGCCGCCCGACGTCCTCGCACAGCCCGAGCCCGACGACGCGGCCGCGGTGCGCGCGCTCGTCGAGATCTCCGCACGCGCGCACGGGATCGGGACGCTCGGCTGCCTGGCCGACTACTTCCGCATCTCGCAGCGCCTCGCGGCGACCGCCGCCGCCGAGCTCGTCGAGGACGGCGTCCTCGTGCCCGTGCGCGTCGCCGGGTGGGAGGCGCGCCCCGTCTTCCGGCACCGCGACGCGACGCTCCCGCGCTCGGCCCGTGGCGCGGCGCTGCTCAGCCCGTTCGACCCGCTCGTCTTCGAGCGTCGTCGCCTCGAGGAGCTGTACGGGCTGCGGTACCGCATCGAGATCTACGTCCCCGAGCCCAAGCGCGTGTGGGG
>NZ_JAAXOY010000611.1 GCF_012396155.1 Cellulomonas septica
CCCACGTCGCAGCGCGGTCGCGGCCGCCAGCGCGGACAGGTCCGCCGCCGTCTGCGCCTGGAGCCGGGCCGTGTGCGCCGAGGTCACGACGCCGAGGAACGCTGCGAGCACGAGCGCGACCGCGACGACCGCGACCAGGACGACGGTCACGGAGCCGTCGTCGGTGCCGGTGCCGGTGTTGGATCCGCTGTCGGTGCCGGTGCCGATGCCGGTGCCGGTGCCGGTGCCACGACCCTCACGTCCACCACCGGCCTGCGTCGTCACGGCTCGACCCGCGCCGTCGCCGACCCACGGGCCTCCAGGGGGCCGAGCCGCAACCCGCCGACGGGCACCGTCGCCTCGACGACGACGGTGACCCACTCGCCGTCGCGCGTCGTCCGGATGCGCGCCCCGTCGCCCGCGACCCGACGAGCGGTCGCGGCGGCCTCGGACGTGGACTCGCCGAGCGCGAGGGCACGAGCGCCCGCGCGAGCGCCGTCGAGGCACTGGGCGCGCGTCAGCCCGGCGCCGACGACGGCGAGCACGACCACGAGGAGCAGCACGACGACGGGCAGCCCGACCGCGAGCTCCGCCGTGACGCTGCCCGCGTCCCGCACCGTGACGGGCGGTTCGTGCCGGCAGGCGACCGTCCGTGACCGGACTCCGCACCCTGCGGTCCGCCGCTCCGCTCCCACCCCTACCTGGATCGCGACCGTGGCTGGCCCTCGGCGAGAGCGCCCGCGCGCCTCCCCGTCGGGCCGTGCGGCGTCGACCGTCACAGCGAGAGCGCCTGCCGGACGATGCCGGTGAGCAGGCCCTTCACCTCACCGCTCTTGAGGATCACCACGAGCAGCCCCGCGAAGCCCACCGCCGCCAGCGTGACGATCGCGTACTCCGCGGTCGCCATGCCCGCGTCGGTGCCGAGACGACGAGCGCGCTGCGCCAGGGTGGGCCCGAGCCGCCCGCAGGCGCGGACGCCCCGGCCCGCCCTGGTCGACACGAGCCGCCGCCGGCCCGGAAGGGGTCCGGCACTCGACACGTCCGTCCGCACCACCGGTGCGTCCCTCGCGTCCGTCGTGTCCGTCGTGATCCCGTCGTCCGTCGTCCGTCGCATGGTTCCTCCTCTGATCGACGGGCCGAGGACCCGTCCCGCCGCTCCCTGCGGCCGTCCCACCGTGCTCCGCCCGGCGGTGTGCCGGTGCCGGAGCCGCTGGAACCGTGGACGACACGACGCCCGCCCGGACCTGTGGACGGCTCGTCGGACTGCGGCCCGCACGAATCACGCGTCGCCTGTGCGTGGGTCCTCGGCCCGCCGCACACCGAGTCGAACCACGCGTCAGCTCGTGGCCCGCTCGTCCGCCCGGCGACGGACAGACGAGGGCCGCGCCCCGCCGCTCGTGGGCGCTCGTCCGTCCGACGACGATGACGGCATGAGCCCCGACTGATCGCTCGTCCGCCCGCCGAGGGACAGACGTGGGCGCGTCGGTCCAGCGATGCTTCCGGTCGTCCGATGACCGACCGGCGCGCGAGGAGGGATCCGCGGGTGGCACGCAGCAGCCTGCTCCTGGCGACGGGTGTCGTGCTCGCCCTGGCGACCGCGCGCGGCGACCAGTCCGCGCGTCCGACGGCGTCGGCGACCGACGTCGCGCTCGACGAGCCTGAGGGTGAAGGGGGCGACGACGCGCAGCTCGCGGGCGTGCTCGACCGCGTGGACGGTTGCGTCGTCGTGCGCGTGGACGAGCCCTCGACGCTGGTGGTCCCTGGGCTCCCGACCGGCGCGCGCGGGGACGACGACGAGCTGGTCGCCGTCGGGCAGCGGCACCGGCTCGGCGACCGCGTCGAGTGGCGTGGTGGCGAGCTCGGGACCGGGGGGGACGAGCCGGCTCGCTCAGGCGCCGACGGGCTGCGAGGGCCTCGACATGGGAATGGTCCGTCCGTCGGCGCACCGGCCCGCCCGGCGGTGCGTCCTCCGCGCGACGGTGAGGCGGTCACGGCAGGAGCGCGAGCCCGTCGGTCAGCGACAGCACGATCGGCACGAGCCCGACCAGCACGAACGCCGGCAGGAAGCACCCGCCCAGCGGGAGGACGAGGTGCACGGCGAGCCGCGCGGCGGCGGTCCTGACGGCTCGGCGTCGCTCGCGTCGTAGCCGCTCGGCACGCGCGCGGAGACCCGGGACGGGCGGTG
>NZ_JAAXOY010000612.1 GCF_012396155.1 Cellulomonas septica
CTCGCGCGCGCGACGGAGGCGCCGGGTCGGGGCTGGCACTGGGGCCCGGAGGCGCACCACCCGCACCTGCCGCGCGGCGAGCGCGTCGAGGTCGGCACGGCCGGCTCGCTGGAGCAGATCCTGTTCGGCCCGGGTCACACCGCGGACGGGACGCTCAACCTCGTCGGTGCGCTCAAGCGGGCGATGGCGACGACCGGCTACTCGGACCTCAAGGAGTTCCAGCGCGTCGAGGTCGTGGTCTCGCCGTACCAGCCGCACTGACCCCCTCCGCTCTGCTCGACGTCGCCCGTCCCGGTCCGCCGGGGCGGGCGTCGTCGTCTGCGGCGATGTCCGGTCGTGCCCGTTCGGTGTGACCTGACGTCCGGATCGCGGCCGAGGGGGCCGAACTGACCGGATCACGGACATCATGATGCCCGAGTCTGCCCAGGTAGACGTCTGTTTGAGTCCGAATGGGCCCGAATCTCTTGACATGGCAGGGTGAGAAGCGGACTCTGGACGCATCAGACACCGCGACGAAGGCGGTGTCCGGCACGACGGAGGCAGCGTGTACGCACCGGAGCGGCACCAGCAGATCCTGGCTCGCGCCCGCGCCGAGGGCCGGGTCGACGTCACCGCCCTCGCGGACGAGCTCGACGTCACCCCCGAGACGATCCGACGCGACCTCACCGCGCTCGAGCGGCACGGCCTCGTCCGGCGCGTGCACGGCGGCGCGATCCCCGTCGAGCGCCTCGGCTTCGAGCCCGGCATCGCGGACCGCGAGGGTCTGCTCGCGGGGGAGAAGGAGCGCATCGCGAAGGCCGCGCTCGACGAGCTGCCCGACGGCGGCGCCGTCATCTTCGACGCGGGCACCACGACCGTCCGGCTCGCGGAGCTGCTGCCGAACGACCGCGAGCTCACGGTCGTCACGCACGCGCTGCCCGTCGCCACCGTCCTCGCGACGCGTCCCGGCATCACGCTGCACCTGGTGGGCGGCACGGTCCGCGGCCGCACGCTCGCCGCGGTCGGCACGTGGGCCGTCCGGGCGCTGGACGACATCCACGCCGACGTCGCGTTCGTCGGCACCAACGGGCTGTCCGTCGAGCACGGGCTGACGACGCCCGACCTCGCCGAGGCCGCGGTCAAGCGCGCGCTCGTCACCAACGCGCGGCGGACCGTCGTGCTCGCGGACCACACCAAGCTCGGGCGGGTCGACTTCGCGCACGTCGTGCCGCTGTCGGCCGTCGACACGCTGGTCACGGACACCGGCGCGGAGCCCGAGCTCGTCGACGAGATCGAGGCGGCCGGGACGCGGGTGGTGCGCGCATGATCCTCACGCTCACCCCGAACCCGAGCCTCGACCGCGCGCTGCAGGTCGACCGGCTCGCCGTCGGCGAGGTCAACCGCGCCGACGGCGCGTGGGTGCACCCCGGCGGCAAGGGCATCAACGTGTCCCGGGTGCTCATGGCGCACGGCGTCCCGACGCTCGCCGTCCTCCCCGTCGGCGGCGCCGACGGTGCGCGACTCGTCGAGCTGCTGGGCGAGCAGGGCGTGCCCGCGCTGCCGGTCCCGATCGCCGAGGACACCCGCACCAACCTCACGCTCGTCGAGGCGGGCGGCGCGACCACCAAGGTCAACGCACCCGGTCCGCGGCTCACCGACGCCGAGGGCGACGCGCTGCTGCGGGCCGTCGAGCAGCAGCTCACCACGCAGCCCGCCGCGCTCGTGAGCGCGGGGTCGTTGCCGCGGGGAGCCTCCGAGTGCTTCTTCGTCCAGGTCGCCGGCCTCGCCGCCCGGCACGGCGTCCCGTTCGCGCTCGACACGTCCGGGCTCCCGCTCACGCGGGCGGTCCGGTCCGGCGGGCTCACGCTCGTCAAGCCCAACGACGACGAGCTCGCCGAGCTCGTCGGCCACGAGCTCGTGACCGTCGGCGACGTCGTCGACGCTGCGCGCGAGGTCATCGACGCGGGCACCCGTGCCGTGCTCGTGAGCCTCGGCGCGCACGGCGCGCTGCTCGTCACCGCGCGACGGAGCTGGTGGGCGGGCGGTCCGCCGCTCGTCCCGCTGTCCACCGTCGGCGCGGGCGACACCACGCTCGCCGGCTTCATCGCGGGCGACGGCGACGCCGGCACGCGCCTGCGCCGCGCCGTCGCGTTCGGCAGGGCCGCCGTCCTGCTCCCCGGGTCC
>NZ_JAAXOY010000613.1 GCF_012396155.1 Cellulomonas septica
CGTCGACCGCGGGTCCCGGGCCGCCGGTGCGACAATGGCCGCATGACCACGACGACACCCGCGGCTCCCGCGCGCCCCGGCGCCGGCGCGGTGCTGCCGCCGCTGCGCATCGGGCCGATCACCGTCGACACCCCCGTCGTGCTCGCCCCGATGGCCGGCGTGACCAACGCCGCGTTCCGGCGGCTGTGCCGCGAGTCCGGCGCAGGCCTCTACGTCGCCGAGATGGTGACGAGCCGCGCGCTGGTCGAGCGCAGCCCCGAGTCGTTCCGGATCATCTCGTTCGAGCCCGACGAGGTGCCGCGGTCCGTGCAGGTCTACGGCGTCGACCCCGCGACGGTCGCCGCGGCGGTCCGCATGCTCGTCGAGGAGGACCTCGCCGACCACGTCGACCTCAACTTCGGCTGCCCGGTCCCCAAGGTGACGCGGCGCGGCGGGGGAGCGGTGCTGCCCTGGAAGCGGGACCTGTTCTCGGCGATCGTGCACGCGGCCGTCGACGCCGCGCGCCCCGCGGGCGTGCCCGTCACGGTGAAGATGCGCAAGGGCATCGACGAGGACCACCTCACGTACGTCGAGGCGGGCCTCACCGCGCAGGACGCGGGCGTCGCCGCCGTCTCGCTGCACGGCCGCACGGCCGCCGACTACTACTCGGGCACGGCCGACTGGGACGCGATCGCGACGCTCAAGGCGGCCGTCACCGACATCCCGGTGCTGGGCAACGGCGACATCTGGTCCGCCGAGGACGCGCTCGCGATGGTCGCGCACACCGGCTGCGACGGGGTCGTCGTCGGGCGCGGCTGCCAGGGGCGGCCGTGGCTGTTCGCGGACCTCGCGGCGGCGTTCGCGGGCTCCGACGAGCGCATCCGGCCGGGTCTCGGGGAGGTCGCGCACGTCGTGCGGCGGCACGCCGAGCTGATGGTCGAGCACTTCGGCGACGAGGGCAAGGCGCTGCGCGAGATGCGCAAGCACATGGCGTGGTACTTCAAGGGCTACGTCGTCGGTGGCGAGGCGCGTGCCGGGCTCGGGCTGGTGACGTCGATGGCCGACCTCGACGACAAGCTCGCCGCGCTCGACCTCGACCAGCCGTACCCCGGCGAGGCCGCCGAGGGGCAGCGCGGGCGCGCTGGGTCGCCGAAGCGCCCGATCCTCCCGTACGGCTGGCTCGACTCGCGCGAGCTGTCGGAGGACTTCCGCCGCGACCTGCACGAGGCCGAGCTCAGCGTCTCGGGCGGCTGACCGCTCCCGGAGCCTCCCGGCTCGTCGGGGCGGCTCGTCGGGCGCGCGAATCGGCGTGACGCCCCGACGCGCACCGGAGCACCCTGGGACGCATGGCTCCCTGGACCGTGCACCGGGCGACGGCGCCCGCGACACCCGACGACGCCGCGACGTGGGCCGTGGCCGGAGCGTGCCGTGCGCACGCGGCCACGCACCGCGCCCTGTTCGGTCACGCGGACGCCGCCTGGCAGGTGGCCGAGGTCGGGGCGCTCCTGCAGGACCGGCCGTACGAGCGGTCGACGCTGCTCGTGGTCACCGCGGACGGGACGCCGCCCGCGGTGGACGCGGTCGTCGGGACGGAGGCCGACCTCGTGGTCGTCGACTCGCCGTGGCTGCTCGAGGCCGCGACCGACGCCGTCTCGGGCGACGCCGGCTACTGGCCCGACGGCGACCTGACCGCCGCGTGCGACGACCCCGACGCGACCGCGGCCGGCACGATCACCGCTGCCCCCGGCCTGCAGGCGCTGGGCGACGACGCGGTCGTGTGCTTCCCGGCGGCCGACGACCCGACCGTCGGCGCGTACGCCGTGGTCGACGGCGAGCGGCGCGTCACCGCGCTCTCGGACGGGCGCATCCTCACGAACGCGCACCTCGCCGACGAGGGCAACGCCGCGCTCGTCCTGCGCACGCTCGGACGGCACGAGCGGCTCGTCTGGTACCTGCCGTCGGCCTTCGAGACCATGAGCGAGGCGAGCGGCCCCGGCACGGGCGACATCCTGCCGCCGTGGGTCCCCGTGCTCGGCCTCCAGCTGCTCCTCGTGGTGCTCGTCGCGGCGGTCTGGCGCGGACGGCGGCTCGGTCGCGTCGTGCCCGAGCCGCTGCCCGTGGTCGTCCCCGCCGCGGAGACCACGCGCGGGCGCGGGCGCCTCTACCGCAGGTCGCGCTCGTAC
>NZ_JAAXOY010000614.1 GCF_012396155.1 Cellulomonas septica
GACGCGCTGCACGTCGGCGGCGACGGGCCGGGCCTGTCCGTCTGGCGCCTGGCGTGACGCTCGTCCTGGGCACCGACCTCGAGCGTGACCTGCGCGCGCTCGGGGTCGAGCCCGGGGGAGTGCTGGTCGCGCACGCGTCGCTGTCCCGGCTCGGCACGGTCGTCGGAGGCGAGCAGGCCGTCGTGCGCGCGCTCCTCGACGCGCTCGGCCCCGACGGCACGCTCGTCATGCCGTCGCAGTCGTGGCAGCTCTGCGACCCCGCGTACCTCGCGGACCCGACGGTCCCGCCGTCCCGGTACGACGACGTGCGCGCCGCGCTGCCCGTCTACGACCCCGCCTGGACCCCGACCCGCACGATGGGGCTGGTCGTCGAGGCGCTGCGCACCCTGCCCGGGACGCTCCGCTCGTCGCACCCGCACCGCTCGTTCGTCGCGCACGGGCCGCGCGCGGCCGAGGTGCTGGCCCGGCACGACCTCGACGACCCCGTCGGCGAGGGGTCCCCGCTCGCGGCCCTGTACACGCTCGACGCGCAGGTCCTGCTCCTCGGCGTCGGCTACGACAAGTGCACGGCCCTGCACCTCGCCGAGGCCCGTTCGGGCGTGGGCCTGCCGACCGTCCGCAACGGCGCACCGCTGCTCGTCGACGGCCGTCGCGAGTGGGTGTGGTTCGACGAGCCTGTCGTCGAGGACGCCGACTTCGTGTCGGTCGGCGCGGTGTTCTCCGCGACCGGCCACGAGACCGTCGGGACCGTCGGCGCCACGACCGCCCGGCTCGCGCGCGTCCGGCCGCTCGTCGACCTCGCCGCCGACTGGTTCGCCCGCACGCGAACCTGATCGCTCCAGGACCAGCCCGGTGATGTCGTGGGTCCGATATCGGGAGGTGTCATGGAGCAGATCCTCATCCGCAACATGCCGGCGGGCACGAAGGCGAGGCTCGCGGCGCGAGCCGCCGCCCACCGACGGTCCATGGAGGCCGAGGCGCGCGCGATCCTGGAGGAGGCGCTCGACCGTGGGCCGGCGTCCTTGGTCGACCTGCTGGCCATGCGGGAGAGCGCCGACGTCGAGTTCGAGCCCGAGCGGCTCGGCGCCACGGCGCGCGTCGCCGACCTCTGATGTACCTGCTGGGCACGAACGTCGTCTCCGCGTTGCGCGTGCCGGGCCGGACCCCGCAGGTCGAGGCATGGGCGGCCGCGGTCCCGCTCGCCGACCAGCACGTCGCGGCATTCACCATCGCCGAGATCGAGCGGGGCGTGCTGCGCAAGGAGAGGACCGACCCGTTGCGGGGGGCCGTGCTGCGCACGTGGTTCGTCGAGCACGTCCTGCCGGCCTTCGCCGGTCGAGTCCTGCCGTTCGACCTCGCAGCGGCGCGCATCCTCGCCCGGTACCCCGTGCCTGAGGCGGCCCCGGTGGACGACGCGCAGATCGCCGCGGTGGCCGAGGCCAACGGGCTCACGCTCGTCACCCGCAACGTGCGCCACGTCGTCGCTCTCGGCGTCCGGACCCTCGATCCGTGGAATCCGTCCGGGACGTGGCCGGCCGCCGACGCCGAGTGATCCGTCATGACGGCGACCGGCTGCCCGGGTGGCGCCGCTCGTGCCCGGGGGCGCGGTCCGCGTTCAGCCGCGATGCAGGTCGACGAGGTCCGTGAGTGCTCCGCGGACGTCGACCGGCGTGCCCGGCGCGGGCCGGGGGAGCGGCCGGTCGTCGAGGCAGCGGCGCAGCAGCGCCTCGACCAGCGCAGCATCGCGCACGATCGCGTCCTCGTCGATCGACCCCGGCAGGATCCGCACCTCGAGCGTGTCGCGCAGCGGGTCGGCCGCGACGACCTGCGTGAGGTTGACGTCCGCGAACTTCGTCAGCCCGGTCGACCGGGCGTCGGCGGCGAGCGTCGCCCAGGCGTCCGGCCCGTCGCCGGGCTCGCGCGCCACCAGGTCCAGGAGGTCCGACGGCAGCGGACCGAGCCGGCGGCACGCCGCGTTCGTGCCGAGCGCCGTCCACAGGTGCTCGCGCCACCACCCGAACAGGCGGACCACGTTCGCGAACGGGGCCGGCTGGCGGAACGGCGCCGCGTCGAGGTGCAGGTGCACGGCGGCCTCCTGCGGGACGGTGAACCCGAGCTCGCGCGCGGGCGCCAGCAGCCGTCCGAGCGCCGTCGCGTGC
>NZ_JAAXOY010000615.1 GCF_012396155.1 Cellulomonas septica
CGCACGTCGGGCCTCGTCGACGGTGCGCTCGACGAGGCGGGCCTGGCGGCGCGCTGGCTCGGGCCGTACACGGTCCCGACGGTCGCGTACGACGCGCTGCTCACCGACCAGGCGGACGTGACGACGACCGACGCGGCCCAGCTGCTGACGTGGGCGGCCGAGGAGCGCGACGTCGTCGCGTTCGCGGTGGAGACGACCTCGGGCGACGACCAGGGAGTCGTCGTCGGCGCCGGCGTCCCGGTCACCGGCGTCGCGGACCTGCGCGGCCTGACGGTCGCCGTCGGCCCGACGCCCGGCGGTGTCGGGGACTACGTCCTGGCGAAGGCGCTCGCGACGGTCGGCCTCACGAGCGACGACGTCCAGCGGGTCTACCTGAGCGAGTCGGACGCGACCGCGGAGTTCGTGGCCGGCACGGTCGACGCGTGGGCGACCGCCGACGAGCACTTCGCGACCGCGCAGAGCACACCGGGAGCGGTCGTCGTCGCGCGGGGCGACCAGGTCGGCTCGAACGACGCCACCGTGCACGTCGTGTCGCGGACGTTCGCGCACGAGCACCCGGAGGCGGTCCGGGCGCTGTTCGACGGCCTCGTCGCGCAGGCCGCGGCGGTCGAGGACAAGCCGTCCGCCATCACGGACCTGTACTCGCGCGCCGGCGCACCGGGCGACGCGATCAAGGTGATCGGCACCTTCGACGTGCCGGAGGTCGCGCCCCTGGACGACGCCGGCGTGGAGCGTCTGCGGACCTTCGCGGACGACCTCGTGGAGCTCGGGTTCCTGGCCGTGGAGCCGCACATGGCGCACGCGGTCCACGACGTGACGGCCGGGTCCGGCTCGTAGGTCGGGGCAACCGCCGAGGGTGGCCTGCGCGCGGACCGCCGTGCCACGATGCGGGCAACGGCCACGATGCCCGAGGTGACGACATGAGCCTTGCGTCGACCCTGCCCGACCTGCGTCCGTACGCGCTCCCGCCCGGCGACGTGCTGGCCTCGCTCGACACGGACGCGCGCGGCCTGACGACGGCCGACGCCGAGCGACGCCTCGCCGAGACGGGCCCGAACCGCCTGCCGGAGCCGGCGAAAGCGCACCCGGTGGTGCGCTTCCTCCAGCACTTCGACGACGTCCTCATCTACATCCTGCTCGCCGCGGCGGTGCTCAAGGCGTTCCTGGGCGACTGGGTCGACTTCACGGTCATCCTCGTCGTCGCCGTCGCGAACGCGGTCGTCGGGTTCCTCCAGGAGGGTCAGGCGGAGCGCGCGCTCGACGGGATCCGCACGATGCTGTCGCTCGACGCCACGGCGCTGCGCGACGGGCACTGGTCGACGGTCGCCGCCGAGAGCCTCGTGCCGGGCGACGTCGTGCGCGTGCGGTCCGGTGACAAGGTGCCGGCGGACGCGCGTCTCCTGGACGAGACGAACCTCCAGGTCGACGAGTCCGCGCTGACGGGCGAGTCGGTGCCCGCGGTCAAGGACGTCGCGGCGGTCGGGACGGACGCGGGCGTGGGCGACCGGTCGAGCATGCTGTTCAGCGGCACGATCGTCGCCGCGGGCACGGCGACCGCGGTCGTGACGGCGACGGGCGCGAGCACCGAGATCGGCCGCATCCAGGCGCTCGTCGCGGACGTCGACCATCTCGACACCCCGCTCAAGCAGCAGCTCAACCGGCTCGGCACGCTGCTGTCGCGCGGCATCCTCGTGATGGCCGCGCTCATGCTCGTGATCGGCCGGGTCATCCACGACTGGGACCCGCCCGAGCTCATCTCGGCCGCGATCGGGTTCGCGGTCGCGGCCGTGCCGGAGGGGCTGCCGGCGCTCGTCACGATCACGCTCGCGCTGGGCGTGCAGCAGATGGCGCGCCGCCACGCGATCACCCGCAAGCTGCCCGCGGTCGAGGTGCTGGGGTCGGTCACGACGATCTGCTCGGACAAGACCGGCACGCTGACGAGGAACGAGATGACGGCGCGCACGGTGGTCACCGCGCAGCGCACCTACGACGTCGAGGGCCTGGGCTACGAGCCGACGGGCCGGGTCACGCGCGACGGCGCGACCGCGAGCCTCGCGGACCACCCCGACCTGCGCGCGCTCGTCGAGGCCGCGGCGCTCTGCAACGACGCGCGGGTCGTCGCGGACGAGGCCGGGCACTGGCGCGTCGTCGG
>NZ_JAAXOY010000616.1 GCF_012396155.1 Cellulomonas septica
CGGTGCGGCGGCGACGGGTGCGGCGACCGCTGCGGCGACGGCCGGCGGGGGCGTGTCGTCGACGGACACCCCGTGGTCCGTGACGAGGTCGGCGAGCCCGCCCGCGTACCCCTGACCGACGGCGCGCACCTTCCACGCACCGGCCCGCCGGTACAGCTCGAGCGCGACGACGATGCTCTCGGTCGCCAGGTCGGTCATCGTGAACGCGGCCAGCGGCGTCCCGGCGTCGTCGGCGACGCGCGCGACCGGCTGCCCGACGCGTCCGAACGTCGAGGACGCGTCGTCGAGGCTCGTCACGAGCCGCACCGCGTGGACGTCGGCGGGCACGGCCGCGAGGTCGACGTCGACGCGCCAGGGCTGCCCGGCCGACGGCTGCACGCACCGCACGCCGGGCCCGTCGGGCTGGTTGTAGAAGACGAAGTCGGCGTCGGAGCGGACCCGGCCGCTCTCGGTGACGAGCAGCGCGGACAGGTCCGCGGGCGCGGGGACGTCGACCGTGAGCGTGACGCGCGACGCCGTCAGCGGCGCGTTCGCGCCCTTCGTGAGCTGGTCCACCGGGTTCCTTCCGTGGGGCCGACCGGGGCGGCGGCACCGGCCGCACGGAATCTACCGGCCGTCGACCGGCCGGCGGGCGGCCTTCGCGCACGGGTGTGCCGCGGCGTCGACCGGCCACCCGTCCGGCGGGCACGGTGCCGCGTCAGCGGGGCGACGTCGGCAGGCCCATCGCGCCCAGCGTCTGCTCGACGAGGTCGTCGAAGTACGCGTCGGCGGGCGAGATCAGCGGGCGGAGCTGGCCGAACACCTCCATCACGGTGAAACCGTGCACGCGCACGAACGCGTCGACGGCGAGCGCGACCGCCGGGACGGGGAGGTCGTACGACCGCCGGTGCGCGAGGTCCGCGAACCTGGCCGACGTCCCGTCGTCGAGCCGTGCGGCCCGGCGCGCGAGGACGTCCGGGTCGACGAGCCCGGCGGCGTGGGCGCGCCCGTACAGCTCCATGACGCGCCCGCCCGGCCGGACCGCGGCGGCGACGGTCCGGTCGGTGGGTGCGCGGTAGCCGGGGACCGGTGCGCCGAACGCGAGGCCGAACTGGGCAGGGTGGTCGACGGACCACGCGCGGTACGCGCGGAAGGCGGCGGCGACGGCTCCGGGCAGGTCGTCAGGGTCGGCGGCGTCGACCGCCGCGTCGACCGCGTCAGCGTGCTCGGTGAAGGCCTCGACGAGCAGCGCGGTGAGGAGGTCGTCGCGGCTGTCGACGTAGCGGTAGAGCGCCGACACCGCGATCCCGACGTCCCGCGCGACCTCGCGCAGCGTCACGCCCTCGACCCCCGCGGTGTCGAGCTGGGCGCGCGCGGAGCGCAGGATCGCGTCCGTCATCTGCTGTCGTCGCTGCTCGCGAGGCGTTGCCGGCACGCGAGCACCATAAACGAGAACACCGTTCTTGACGGGCACCCCCGCCGAGGAGAACACTGTTCGCACAAACGAGAACAGTGTTCTCTCATCTCGCCGCCGAGGAGCCACCATGTCCAGCGACCGCCGCACCGCCGCCCTCTCGCTCGTCGCCTCCGGAGCCGTCGCCGCCGTCGCGAGCGTCGGCCTGAGCCTGACCTTCGGCTGGCCCGACGTCCTCGACGCCCCCGCCACCGAGGCGCTGCCCGCGTTCGCCGAGGTCGCGGGCACGGTCCAGGCGCTGTTCGTCCTCCAGATGGCGGGGAGCCTCGTCCTCGTCCCGGGAGTGATCGCGCTGCACCGGCTGCTGGCGCGGAGCCGCGGCACCGACGCGGCGCTCCTGACCGTGACCGCGTTCGGCGTCCTCGCGCCCGTCGTGCAGTGCCTCGGCTGGGTGCGCTGGCCGGTCGTCGTGCCCGGCCTCGCCGAGCGGTACCTCGACCCGGCCACGAGCCCCGCGACCCGCAAGGCGACCGCAGCGGGCTACGACCTGCTCAACGCGTACGCCGGCGGGGCGCTCGGCGAGCACCTCGGGTGGCTGCTGCAAGGGGTCTGGGCCGTCGGCCTCGCGGTGCTCGCCTGGCGGGCGGCCGACGTCGCGCCGACCTGGCTGCGCGGCTCGCTCGCCGTGCTCGCCATCGCGTGGACCGTCACGCTCGTCCCCGCCGGGTGGTTCGCCGACGACGCGCTGACCGCGG
>NZ_JAAXOY010000617.1 GCF_012396155.1 Cellulomonas septica
CGGACGCGGCGAGTCCCTCGGACACGCCGGATCCGCAGGTCAGCGCCTAATCGCTTCAGGTGTCCACATCGAGGCAACCCTTTGCACACCGCTGTGGACAGACCCTGTGGACAAAAGTTGCGGCGCCACCGGTGCCGCAGCCCGTCGTGCCGTCCGCCAACGGCCGCGGCGACGTCATCCTCAACCTGTTCCAGTGGACCTGGGACGCCGTCGCGCGCGAGTGCACCTCGACGATCGGGCCCGCCGGTTTCGGGTACGTGCAGGTGTCGCCGCCGCAGGAGCACGTCACCGGCGCGCAGTGGTGGACGTCCTACCAGCCCGTCAGCTACCGGATCGAGTCGAAGCTCGGCACGCGCGAGGAGTTCCGCGCGATGGTCGCGACGTGCCGCGCCGCGGGGGTCGGGGTCATCGCCGATGCCGTGCTCAACCACACCACCGGCGCGGACCGGGGGAGCGGCACCGGCGTCGCCGGGTCGTCGTTCGGCGTCGACTCGTTCCCCGGGCTCTACGGTGCCGCGGACTTCAACGACTGCCGGTCGAACATCAGCAACTACGGCGACCGCTACCAGGTGCAGAACTGCCGCCTCGTGTCGCTGCAGGACCTGCGCACCGGCTCGTCGTACGTGCGCGACCGCCTGGCCGGCTACCTGAACGACCTGCTGAGCCTCGGCGTCGCGGGCTTCCGCATCGATGCCGCCAAGCACATCCCGGCCGCCGACCTCGCCGCGATCAAGAGTCGGCTCACGAACCCGGACGTGTTCTGGGTGCACGAGGTCATCGGCGCGAGCGGCGAGCCCGTCCAGCCGTCCGAGTACCTCGGCAGCGGCGACTCGCACGAGTTCTTCTACGGCCGGCGGCTCAAGGCCGCGTTCGACGGCAACCTCGCCAACCTGCGCACGATCGCCGACGGGCTGCTCCCGTCGTCGTCCGCGGGCACGTTCGTCGACAACCACGACACCGAGCGCAACGGCGAGACGCTCAGCTACAAGCGCGGCGCCGAGTACCGGCTCGCGAACGTGTTCCTGCTCGCGCACCCCTACGGCGCCCCGTCCGTCTACAGCGGGTACACCTGGGACGACAAGGACGCCGGCGCTCCCGGGGCCTCGGCGACGAGCGTGCCCGACGCGTCGTGCGCCGACAGCCGGTGGGTCTGCACGCAGCGGTGGACCGAGGTGCAGGGCATGGTCGGCTTCCACAACACCGTCGGCAGCGCGCCGCTCGTGCAGTGGACCGACGACGGCTCGCAGCTCGTCGGCTTCGGCCGCGGGGACCGCGGGTACGTGGCGCTCAACGACCACGACCAGCCCGTCACGCGCACCTTCCAGACGTCGATGCCCGCGGGCTCGTACTGCGACGTCGTCGCGTCCGCGACCTGCGCGTCGACCGTGACGGTGTCGTCGTCGGGCACGTTCACCGCGACGGTGCCCGCGCACGGGGCCGTCGCGATCCACGTCGGCCGTCCCGGTGGGCAGCCGACCGCGAGCACGACCGTCTACTACGCGACGACGCCCGGCTGGTCCGCCTACCGGATCCACCACCGCGTCGGGTCCGGGGCGTGGACCGCCGTGCCCGGCGTCGAGATGGCGCCCGCGTGCACCGGCTGGGTGTCGCGCGAGATCGCGACGGGCGGCGCCGCCGTGACCGCCGCGTTCACGAACGGCACCGGGACGTGGGACAGCAACGGCGGGCGGGACTACACGCTCACCGGAGCGGCCGTGCGCGTCGCCGGGGGAGTCGTCAGCCCGGGCAGCCCGTGCGGCACCACGCCCACGCCCACCCCGACACCGACGCCCACCCCGACCTCGTCGACCGCCGCCGTCTCGTTCGGCGTCCAGGCCACGACGGCGTGGGGTCAGAACGTGTTCGTCGTCGGTGACGCCGCCGTGCTCGGCGGCTGGGACCCGGCGCGCGCCGTGCCGCTCTCGTCCGCCGCCTACCCCGTGTGGCGGGCGGCGGTCACGCTGCCCGCGGGGTCGACGGTGCAGTACAAGTACGTCCGCAAGGACGCGTCGGGTGCCGTGACGTGGGAGAGCGGGGCGAACCGCACGGTGACCGTGCCGTCGTCCGGGACGCTCACGCTGAACGACACCTGGCGCTGACGCACGACGCGCGGCCCGCCCCTGCGCTCGGGGCGGGCCGCGCG
>NZ_JAAXOY010000618.1 GCF_012396155.1 Cellulomonas septica
CGCACGCGGCCCCGCTCCCCCGCTGACGACGCTCCCGCCGCCGTCGGGCAGGGACGCGCGCACCGGCCTCCGTCGGGCAGGAACGCGCGAGGGCCGCGCACCACGGCGGGTGCGCGGCCCTCGCCGATGCGTCCGACGTGGACGTCCGGAGCTGGAGTGCCGGGGAGACGACGCCGGGGCGTCACGTCAGACGGGGCGAACCTGCTCGGCCTGCGGGCCCTTCGTGCCCTGGCCGACCTCGAAGTCGACCTGCTGGCCCTCCTCGAGGGTCCGGTAGCCGTCGACCTGGATGGCGCTGAAATGCACGAAGAGGTCCTGCCCTCCGCCGGTCGGGGTGATGAAGCCGTACCCCTTCTCCGCGTTGAACCACTTCACGGTGCCCTGGGCCATGCGAACTCCTCGACGATCGGTGCGCCGCGGGCTCCGCCGGCCCCCGGTGCGCGTGAGCCTAGTGGTCACGGGCATGCCACGACCAGGGTCATCTCGGAGGTGACCGGGGCGTCGGCCCCGGTCAGGCGTCGGGGTCGGTGCGCAGGACGACGACGATGCCGTCGCCCGCCTGGTCCGGGTCGAGCGTGACGGCGGTGAGGCCGAGCGTCTGGGCGACGAGGTCGGCGGTCGACCGCAGGTCCTCGCTCGCGTAGAAGACGGTCGAGTCGGTCACGCCCTCGCCGTCGGAGTTGCCGGTCGTCGCGGCGGTGAAGCCGGCCTCCTGGAGCTTGGCCTGCTGGCGGGCGGCGACCCCGCTCACGCCCGAGGCGTTGAGCACCTGGACGGGCGTGCTGAGCACGGGCTCGACCGCGGGCGGCGCCTCCGTCTCGACGGGCGGCTCCTCCGTCCCGTCGGCGGGCGTCTCCTCCGTGCCGTCGGTCGTGCCCTCGTCACCGGTCCCGCCGTCGTCGACGGTCGAGCTGCCGGGCGAGTCGTCGGCCCCGTTGATGATGCCCCACGCGGTCACGGCGCCGTAGGCGAGGACGGGGGCGAGGACGAGGACCGCCAGGAACGGCCACCACCGGCTCCACGCCGAGCGCGGCGCACGGTGGACACCGCGCGGCGCGTCGGGGTCCGCAGCGGCGTCGAACTCGTCGTCCGGGTAGGGGTAGTCCGCCTTGCTCACGGCCGCAGGCTATCCGCTGGACCTGGGGCTCAGGCGTCGGTCGCGAGGCGACGCGCGGTGCGGGCGCGCTGACGGGACTGCCGCAGGCGCCGCAGACGCTTGACCAGCATGGGGTCGTGGGCCAGGGCCGCGGGCTCGTCGATGAGGGCGTTGAGCACCTGGTAGTACCGCGTGGCGGACATGTCGAACAGCTCGCGGACCGCCTGCTCCTTGGCGCCGGCGTACTTCCACCACTGGCGCTCGAACGCGAGGATCTGCTCGTCGCGCTCGGTCAGGCCGGAGGTTCCCCCGTCCGGCCCAGCGTCGACGGTGCCGATCGGGAGCGCGGTCGCGGTGTCCATACGGCCTCCTCGGTGGTGCAGGGCGGGTCGGTCAGCGGCCATCGTAGGTGCGAACCACACCGGTGTCATTCCGCCTCACCGCCCGTCACCGGGTCGGGTGGCCGACCGGGTAGCCTCGCCCGCGTGAACCCGGCTCCCCTCGCGTCGCTCGTCGCACCGGACTGGGCGCAGGCGCTCGCGCCGGTCGAGCCGCAGATCCGCGCGGCGGGACAGTTCCTGCGCGACGAGGTCGCGGCGGGCCACGGGTACCTGCCCGCGGGCGAGTCGGTGCTGCGGGCGTTCAGCCGCCCGCTCGCGGACGTCCGCGTGCTCGTCGTCGGGCAGGACCCCTACCCGACGCCCGGCCACCCCATGGGTCTGTCGTTCTCGGTGCAGGCGGACGTGCGGCCCCTGCCGCGCTCGCTCGACAACATCTTCAAGGAGCTCGTCGCCGACCTCGACGTGCCGCGTCCGACGACGGGCGACCTCTCGCCGTGGGCCGACCAGGGCGTGATGCTGCTCAACAGGGTCCTGACGGTCCGGCCGGGCGCGCCCGCGTCGCACCGGGGGCGCGGCTGGGAGGCGGTCACCGACCGGGCGATCGCGGCGTCGTCGTCTCGCGTGGGCGGCACGTCGGTCATCGTAGGGGTGACCCCTGTGGCCGTGGCCAGGGGCGGACGAGGGGTGGAGATCGGAAGAGCG
>NZ_JAAXOY010000619.1 GCF_012396155.1 Cellulomonas septica
ACACGCCCTTCGCGGCGAGCCGCCGGCGCGTCCGCAACCAGGCGCGCTCCGGTGTCTCGTCGGCGCGGGTCCGCGTGCGACGCCGGACGAGCGACAGGCCGACGACGACGAGGACGAGGACGATCCCCCCGATGACGCCCAGGCGGGTCCAGCTCGCGCCGGCCTCCTCCTGGGCGGTCTGGCCGGACGGTGCGGGTGCGGTCGTGGCGGCACCGGTCGGCGCGGCGGCCGCGGAGGGGATCGCCTCGTCGGGCTGGCTCGCGGGCGCGTCGACGGCGCTGAACGGGTCGCTCCAGACCGGCGGGAGCCCGGCCTGGATCGCGGGGGTCGGCTCGAACCGCACCCAGCCCTGGTCGGCGAAGTACAGCTCGGGCCACGCGTGCGACTTGCGCCCGGTGACGACGTACTGGCCGTCGCCGTTCGCGTCGCCGGGCAGGAAGCCGACACCGACGCGCGCGGGGATGCCGAGCATGCGCGCCATGAGCGTCATCGACGTGGCGAACTGCACGCAGTACCCGCGCCGGGACTGCAGGAAGTCCCACACGGCGTCCTCGGTGCGCGCGGGCGCGATCCGGGTGTCGTACGTGAAGTTGGTGCCGGCCCGGAAGTAGGACTGCAACGCCATCGCCTGCTCGTACGGGGTCTCGGCGTCGGCCGTGATCTCGCGGGCGAGGTCGGCGATCTGCTCGCGGTGGTCGGTGCCGGGCACCTCGAGCGAGGCACCGCCGTCGTCGGGCGTCCCGACGGGTGCGTCCTCGAGGTCGTCCGGCATGAGGTCGGGGACCTCGACGACCATCGAGTAGCGCATGCCGTCGAAGGTGCTGCGGCGCCCGACGACCTCGTCGCGCAGCTCGTCGTAGCTCCAGCCGCCCTCGACGGTGACCGTGCGGGGGAAGGTGCTCACCGGCAGGCGTCGTTCGCGCAGTGCACCGACCTCGACGTCGACGGTGGCCAGGGAGCCGCGGGTGGCGTCCGGGGCGCCGCCGCGCAGGGCGGGGTCCGAGGCCAGGAGCTCGCCGGGCTCCCACGTGGACAGGTCGAGCGTGTCGTCGCGCTGCCACTCCCGGCCGTCGAAGGTCGTGAGCGTGAACGCGCGCAGCGGGCCCACGACGCGCGCGGTGACGACGACGGCGTCGTCGGTGGGTGCGGGGACGGGGACCTCGAGCGCCCCGGTCGCGTCGTCGTCGGGCTCGGCGCTCGCCTCGGCGGCGGCGGCGTCCTCGGGCGACACGACGGTGTAGCGCAGCACGACCTGCCCGGAGCGGGTGCCGAGGCTCTCGCGCAGGTCGAGGTTGTCGGACAGCTGCAGGGGGCCGACCGGGCCGTTGCCGAACGTGGGCAGCGCGAGCGACGCCCACCCGGGCAGCGCGGCGACCACGGGACCGGCGACCAGTGCGAGCACGACGACGGCGACGGCTCCGGCGAGCGCGCCGCCGGTGCGACGCGCACGGTCGCTGTGCGCGGTCGTCGGCGTGGCGCTGAGCGCGAGCAGCAGCAGGTAGGCGAGGCCGGTCCAGGCGACCGCCCAGCTGCTCGCGGGGAAGCCGAGCACCACTGTCGGGGTCCACAGCGCGAGCAGCGGGATGCCGGCGAGCGCGGGGATGCCGATGCCGACGGCCACGAGGTCGGTGAGGAGCAGCACCGCGACGGCGCCCGCGACGACGAGCAGCTCGGCCGGTCGCACGCCTGCCATGGGCACCAGCGACGCGTTGATGACGGCGGCACCCTCACGGGCGGTCGCGAGCGTGCGGTCGAGCGAGCCGAGGTCGGGCAGGACCTGGATGCGGCCCGGGGGAGCGCCGTACCGGACGAGCAGCCCGGCGGCGAGGACGACGAACCCGACGAGCGTCGGTGCCCACCAGGACCGGGTGACGGCGCGCGTGCCGGCCACGACCCCGGCGACGAGGAGCACGGCGACCCAGGTGACCGTGAGCCAGCGGCCGGGCTCGATGAGGTTGGACAGCGCGGTGACGGCGGCGCACGTCGCGATCGCGCACAGCGCGGTGGCGATCAGGCTGCGGGGGCCGCGAGGCACGCGCCCGGGCGCGGCGTTCACCGGGCGCTCCCGAGCAGCCGCAGCCAGCAGCCGACGATGTCCTCGCCGGGGGAGACCGTGCACGCGCGCCATCCCGCCCG
>NZ_JAAXOY010000062.1 GCF_012396155.1 Cellulomonas septica
CGGGCGGCGTCCCGCCCGTCCCGCTCACGCCCGCCCCGCTGCGGCGAGGAAGCCGCCGACGAACGTGTCGCCGAGCCCGATCGTCGTGGGCGCGGCAGTGTCCAGCGCGAACGCGGGGACGCACACCGCGCTCGGGAGGACGGACTCGAGCGCCGCGGCGAAGGCGACACCCTCGGGCTGCGGCGCGCGCGTGCCGGTCGCGGCGTAGTCGTCGGGCGTGAAGCCGTCGCCGTGCACGTACCGCGTGCCGGCCATGGTGATGCCGCCGAGCAGGGGTGCGCGGTACCGCTCGGCGTCGCCGCCGTGCGCGAGCGCCCAGTGCTTCGTGTGCACGACGCGCGTGGGCGCCGGGACGACGGACGCGAGCTCGACGAGGGCCGTGGCGACGTCGTCGGCGTCGAGCAGGTCGACCGTGCGGCCGAGCCAGGACTGCAGCTCGTCCTCGTTCATGGCGTAGACGTCGACGAGCGCGGACAGCTCGTCGCGCACGCGCCGAGCCAGCGCGGGCACGTGGTAGCCGGCGTCCTCGAAGTAGGCGAGCGCGCCGGGGGCCAGCCGCTGGAGGCCCTTGCGGACGTCGGCGAGCCGGTGCTCGAGCGTCTCGGCGTCCTGGATGACGTTGAAGCCGGACACGAGCACGACGTCGGCGTCGGCCATCGCGTCGGGCAGGCCGGGGTGCAGGAGGAGCTCGCGGTTGGGCGGGTCGTTGACGTAGATGATGCGGTTCGGGTGCGGCGCCACGACCTCGTCGGACCCGACGCGGACGGTCGTCCCCGCGGGGAACTGCACGATGAGGTGCGGGTCGAGGCTGTCGGACTCGGCGCTGCACAGGTACGACGTCGACGCGGGCAGCAGTCGCCGCACGTGGTCGTCGATCGAGACGAGGTGGACGGTCGACGCGAGGCCGAGCACGTCCATCGCGATCGCGGCCCGCACGCACGTCCCGCCGAGGGTCACGCGGACGGGGAAGTGCGCGGCGAACGCCGCGACGATGTCGGAGGAGGCGACGAACCGCTCCCCGCCGACACCGTCGCGGACGAACGCGAGCAGCGTGCGCAGCAGGTCCCGCTCGGAGCCGATCGGCACGTGCACGTCGAGCTCGTCGGGCGTGATCGCGTGCGCGGCGACCAGCCGGTCGAGGACGTCGGGCGTCCACGCGATCTCGTAGTCGACGGTGCCGCCGAGGCCGAGGACGTAGCGCGTGCTCATGAGGACCTGCCGTTCGGTGCGGGTGGTGCTGGCGCTGGTCAGGAGGGGCGTGGCGTCAGTACAGGGACGCCTTGCCGGCCGCGTCGAACAGGTCGATCTTCTGCGCGGCGACCTCCTTCATGGCGGCGATCGCGGGCGGCTGGATCGTGTTGGGCTCGCGCAGCGTGGCGTCGGCCAGCACCTCGCGCATCTTGTCGTGGTAGACGACCTTGATGTCGCTCGAGATGTTGATCTTGTTGACGCCGAGCTTCACGGCCTGCCCGATCTCCGCGTCCGGGTTGCCGGAACCGCCGTGCAGCACGAGCGGGATGGGCAGCAGGGCCTTGATCTCCTGCAGCAGGTCGAGCTTGAGCTCGGGCTTGACGTGCTTGGGGTAGAGGCCGTGCGCCGTGCCGATCGCGACGGCGAGGCTGTCGACGCCGGTGCGCTCGACGAACTCCACGGCCTCGGCCGGGTCGGTGTAGGTGATCTGCGAGACGGCGACGCCGTCCTCGGCCTGCTCGTCGAGCTTGCCGATCGTGCCGAGCTCGCCCTCGACGGACAGGCCGACGGCGTGCGCGGTGTCGACGACGCGCTTGGTGATCGCGACGTTCTCCTCGAACGGGAGCATCGACGCGTCGATCATCACCGAGGTGAACCCCGTCTGGATCGCGGTGAGCGCCTGCTCGTAGGTGCCGCCGTGGTCCCAGTGGATCGCGACGGGCACGGACGAGCGGTGCGCGCGGTGGATCAGCGCGGGCAGCAGGTCGTGGCCGATGTGGCTGACCTCGTCGGGGTGGATCGCGACGATGAGCGGCGCCTGCCGGTCCTCGGAGATCTCGAAGATCCCCTTGCCCATCGCCCAGTCGCTGATGTTGAACGCGGGCACCGCGAAGTTGTGCTCGTTCGCGACTGCCAGCAGGCGGGTGCCGTTGATCAGCATGGGGGTGTTCTCCTTCGGTGTTCTTGCGGGTCGTGCTGCGGTATCCCCGGCAGGAATGTGGCGGGAATCGGTCAGATCTTCACGGCGCCGGCCGTCATCCCACCGATGAAGAATCGCTGGAAGAACAGGAAGAGCACCAGGACGGGAATGCATCCGAGAATGCTCATCGCCATCATCTCGTTCCATTCGTACGAGTGCTGGCCCATGAGGAGCTGGATGCCGATGGGGACCGTGCGCATGTCCTCGGTCCGGGTCAGGGTGAGCGCGAAGAGGAACTCGTTCCACGCGATCATGAAGGTGTAGATCCCGACCGAGACCAGGCCGGGCACCGAGATGGGGACGAGGATCCGCCACAGCGCGGTCATCGGACCGGCGCCGTCGACCTTCACGGCCTCGTCGAGCTCCTTGGGGAGCGTGTTGAAGTAGCCGGTCATCATGATGATCGCGTAGGGCAGCGTGAACACCATGTACGTGAGGATCAGACCGGGGTAGGTGTTGTAGAGCTTGAGCGCGACGACCAGCCCGAAATAGGGGATGAGCAGCGTGATCGGCGGGACCGCCTGCACCGACACGACGACGACGTTGATCGTCTTCTTGCCCCAGAAGTCGTAGCGGCTGAAGGCGTAGGCGGCCAGCACCGCGACGAGCAGCGTCAGCAGCGTCACGGAGATCGCCACGACGTACGAGTTGAGGAAGAACCGCAGCTTCACCGGGTCGGTGAGGATCGTGGTGTACGCGTCGAACGAGAAGCCGTCCGTGATCAGCCGCGGGGGGTAGGCGAAGATCTCCGGGTTGCGCTTGAACGAGCTCGACAGCATCCACAGGACGGGCAGCGCCGAGAAGCACGCGCCGACGACGAGCGCCGCGACGACGGCGATCTTGCGGCCGGTCTGCTTGGGTGCGGTCCGGAGCGGGGGCCGGTCGGTCGTGGTGCCGACCGTGGGAGCCAGGGTGGTCATGGTCAGTCCCTCGCCTTCTGGTGCCGGACGTAGAAGAACGCCAGGACCATGGACAGCAGCAGCACGACGACGGCCGCGGCGGAGGCCACCGAGAACTCGTACTCGGTGAACGCGAGCTTGTAGGTGAAGGTCGAGAGCATCTCGGTCGACGTGATCGGGCCGCCGCCGGTCGTCATCCAGATGAGCGCGAACTGCTGCGTCGTCCAGATGAAGTCGAGCAGCGCCATCGAGACGATGATCGGGCGGAGCTGCGGCAGGGTGACGTTGCGGAACTGCCCCCACCAGCCGGCGCCGTCGACGCGCGCCGCCTCGTACAGGTCGCGGGGGATGCCCTGGAGCCCGGCGAGCAGGCTGATCATGAAGAACGGGTACCCGGACCAGATGTTGATGAACGTGACGGCGCCGAGCGCGGTCGACGGGTCGGACAGCCACTGCGTCTGCCCGTCGGTGAGCCCGAACGTGCCGAGCAGGTAGTTGACGACGCCGTTGGGGTTGAGCAGCAGCCGCCACAGCACCGCGATGATCGCGACGGTGAACAGCCACGGCAGCACGTACAGGACGCGGAAGAACGCCTTGACGCGGTGCGTGAGCAGCGGGGTGTTGAGCAGCAGCGCGAACGCGAGCCCGATGACGAAGTGCGCGACGACCGACCCGACCGTGAAGACGAGCGTGTTGCGCACCGCGACGGTGAACACCGGGTCGGTGAGCACCTCGAGGTAGTTCTGGAAGCCGACGAACGCGGGGTTCTTGTTCGTGATGACCCGGTCCATCAGGGAGTACTGCACGACCATGACGATCGGGGTGACCATCAGGACGATCAGCAGCACGCCGGTCGGGGTCAGGAACCCGTAGGGCGTGAACCGGGCCCGCAGCTGCGCGAGCGTCAGCCCGCGGCGGGGTGCCGGCGCCCCGGTGGGCTCCGGTCCCGCGGCGACGGCGACCGGGTGGTCGTCCGTGCGCGCCCGGGTGGGGTGGGACGTGATCACTGGCTGTCTCCTCGGGGGATGGGGCCGCGCCAGGCGTTCGGGGGGTCGGCCTGGCGCGGCCGGTCCGGGTCAGGGGTGGTGCGCCCCTAGAACTCCGCTTCCCACTTCTTCTGGGCGGCTGCGAGGGCCTCGTCGACGGTCTGGTCGCCCTGCAGGGCGCGCTGCAGCTCCTCGCTGAAGTCGCGCATGAGCTGCTCGGCGACGGGCAGGCCCGTGAACTCGTTGGCCGGGTAGCCGTTCTGGTAGATCTCGAACGCGGTGCCGAACAGCTCGTCCTCGGTGACGAAGTCCGGGACGGACTCGGTGTTGCCCGGGAAGGCGTGCGCGATCGACGAGAGCTGCGCGTTGGTGTCCTTGCTCATGAGGAACTCGACGAGCTTCCAGGCCTCGGCCTTGTGCTCGCTGTTCTCCGAGATGCCGATGCCCCACGAGGCGTAGGGGATGCCGCGCTCGCCGGTGTACCCGTCCTCGGCCGGGATCGCCGAGATGGAGAACTTCAGGTCGGGGTTGGCCTCGCGGATGGTGTTCACGTGCGCGAGCGAGTCGATCATCATGCCGACCCGGCCGTTGGTGAACTCCTCGACCTTGTCCTGCTCCTTCATCGTGAAGGCGCCGGGCGACACGACGCCCTTGTCCCACAGGTCGGCGACGAACTCGACGCCGCTGGAGACGTCGGGGTTGTCGACGAGCGCCGGCTGGCCGTCCTTCAGCATCGAGCCGCCGGACGCCCACACCCACGACATGACGTCGTTCTGGACGCCGTTGGGCGCCTCGAGCGACAGCGGGAGGACCCAGCCGTACGTGTTGTTGCCGAGGCCGGTGATCTTCTCGGCCGCGTCGGCGAACTCGGTCCGCGTGGCCGGGGGCGCGGCGACGCCGGCCTGCGAGAGCACTGCGTCGTTCGTGAACATCGGGTAGACGAAGTTCACGACGGGGATCATGTACGTCGACCCGTCGACGGCGACCTGGCTGACGAGCTGGCTGTCGTCGTACCCGGCGTCGGACATGATCGACGACAGGTCGGCGATCGCGCCCTGCTGCGCGAAGTCGTTGACCCACGCGCCGTCGAGCCCGACGACGTCGGACATCGTCCCCGCCGCGGCGCCGGCGATCACCTGCTCCTTGGTCGAGGCGTACGGGCCGCTGAGGAGCTCGACCGTGATGCCGGGGTTGGCGTCCTCGAACTCGTCCATGAGCGCGCGGAACTCGCCGTCGGGGAGCTCCGGCTCCCACCACTGGGAGAACTCGAGCGTGACGTCGCCGCCGCTCTCCCCGTCGCCCGAGCCGCCGGACCCACCGCCGCTGCACGCGGTCGCCACCAGCGCCACCGCGCCGAGCGTCGCCACAGCTCGTGTCATCCGAGCTCCGTTGCCCATGACCCACCTCATCTCGGTTGCCATCGTGAGTGCCGCTTCATGCGGACTCTTGCGCACATCTGCGTGTTTCCAGAACGTACTTGCGCCCCGCTGTGCCGTCAAGCGCCCGGTTTGCGGGTGGTGGTGCGCGCGGCCGAGACGATTGCCGAGGGGCATCACTGCAGGTGATGGACGTATCAGTGCGCTGAACTGCGCAGGCGTCTGCGGGAACGCTCCCATGTGCGTGTTCCTGCGGGGACGCTGAACCCCGCAGACAGTCGCAAAAGTACGCACCGGTGTGCTACAAGTTCCTGCATGACTTCCTCGACCGCCACCGACGCCGGGAGCACCGCGCGGCGGCTCCCGGCCGGGCGCAAGGCCGAGCTCGCCGCGTACGTGGCCGAGGTCGGCGAGGTGACCGTCGCGCAGCTCGCCGACCGCTTCGACGTCTCGGCCGACACCATCCGCCGCGACCTCGACGCGCTCGACGCCGACGGCGTGCTCATCCGCACGCACGGCGGTGCGGTCAGCACGTCCGCGATCCCGCGGCCCGACACCGGCCTCGACGTCCGCCTGCGGCTGCAGACCACCGCGAAGGAGCGCATCGGCGCGCTCGCCGCGACGCTCGTGCACGACGGGTCCGCGATCGTCGTCAACGCCGGCACCACGACCCTCGCGCTCGCGCGGCACCTCGCCGACCACAGCGACCTCACGATCGCGACCAACAGCCTGCGCCTCGCGACCGAGATCGCGCCGAAGGTCTACCGCGACCTCTACGTGTTCGGCGGGGCCGTGCGCGCGAGCGCCCAGGCGACGGTCGGCCCGGTGCGGCTCCCGGCGCTCGCGGGCGGTCCCGAGCTCGACATCCGCTGCGACCTCGCGATCATCGGGGTGGGCGCGGTCGCGGTCGACGCGGGCTACTCGACGAGCAACCTCGCCGAGGCGCAGATGATGGGCGACATGATGGACCGCGCCGCGCGCGTCGCCGTGCTCGCGGACTCCTCGAAGTTCGGCCGCCGGCTGTTCGCGCAGATCGCCGACCTCGGCCGCGCCGACTACCTCGTCACCGACGTCGCGCCGCCGCACGACCTGCACGACGCGCTCCGGGCACGGGACGTCGAGGTCCTCGTCGCGGCAGACTGAGCCGTCGGGGCAGCAGGGCGCCGGTCGTCGGTCCGCCCGTCCGCTGGACGCCTCGCCGGAAGGGGAGCGCGATGGTCGACGAGGTGCTGGCCGGACGCGTGCGCGCGCTCGTCGGGGCGCGGGTGCCCGTGGTGGAGCGACGGATGTTCGGCGGGGTCGCGTTCCTCGTCGGCGGGCTCGTTCCTGTCCTCGCGGTACTGCTCGTCCCGACCGCGGGCGCGCGCGTGCCGGTCGTCGCCGCGGCCGTGATCGTCGCGCTCGTCGTGACCGGTGCGCTGAGCGCCCGGGCCGGCAGCGCACCCGTCCGGCGGGCCGTGCTGCGCAACGTGATCGGGGGCGGTCTCGCGATGGCCGTCACCTACGGCGTCGGCAGCGTCGTCGGGCTCGCGCTCTGACCTCGGCGGGTGGCGCGCGCCGACGCCGGCGTCAGGCGCCGTAGGCCGCGAACGGGCGGTCCGTCGGGACGATCTCCTTGCCGAGCGGCAGCAGCGACACGGGGATGAGCTTGAGGTTCGCGATGCCCATCGGGATGCCGATGATCGACAGGAACAGCGGGATCGCCGTGACGACGTGCCCGATCGCGAGCCAGATCCCCGCGACGACGACCCAGATGACGTTGCCGATCGTCGACCACGCGCCCGCGGTCCGCTTGTCGACGACGGTGCGCCCGAACGGCCACAGCGCGTACCCGGCGATGCGGAACGACGCGATCCCGAACGGGATCGTGACGACGAGCAGGCAGCACAGCACGCCCGCGGCGACGTAGCCGAGCGCGAGCCAGAGTCCCGCGAAGACGAGCCAGATGACGTTGAGCAGGGTGTTCACTCCCCCAGCCTCGCACCTCGCGGGACCCGCGTGACGGCCCGGACGACCCGGCCCGCGCGTGCGCACGCGTCCTAGGCTGGCGCCCGTGGCGAAGAAGGACGCGAAGCACGCTCCGACCGGTACCCCTGCGCTCGTCGCGCTCGCCGCGGCCGGGGTGCCGCACACCGCGCACCCCTACGAGCACGACCCCGCGAGCGACGTCGGGTACGGGCTCGAGGCCGCGCAGGTGCTCGGGGTCCCCGCGGAGCAGGTCTTCAAGACGCTCATGACGAGCGTCGACGGCCGGCTCACGGTCGCGGTCGTGCCGGTCACCGGGAAGCTCGACCTCAAGGCGCTCGCGCACGCCGCCGGGGGCAAGAAGGCGGCGATGGCGGCCAGGCCCGACGCCGAGCGGGCGACGGGCTACGTCGCGGGCGGCATCTCGCCCCTGGGCCAGAAGACCGCGCACCCGACGGTCGTCGACGAGACCGTGTGGCTGTTCGACACCGTGTTCGTCTCGGGCGGGCGCCGCGGCCTCGACGTCGAGCTCGCGCCCGACGACCTCGTCCGGCTCACGTCCGCGACCGTCGCGCTCATCGGGCTGCACCAGCCCCGCACGCGTGAGGAGCTCGGCCGCGTGCCGGGGGTCGGTGCCCAGACGCTCGCGACGCTCGGCGACGACGTCCTCGCGGTCGTCGCACGCGCCGCCGGGAGCGCGACGCAGGGCTGACGGCGGCGTACGGGCGGGCCGACGCACGTCCGCACCGCAGGGCGGCGACGGGCGCCCGGGCGGGTCGACGGAGGGCGTGCGAGAGGGCTGAACGGGCGACCGTCGGAGATTCGTCGAAGACATGTCGTTTATTCGGTTGTCCCGCGTCACGACCCCGCCCTACTGTGATCCTCGTCCTTGAACGTGGGCTGCGCCGGAAGGCCAGAGCCCGGAGCCGGAAGGAGGTGGGAGTCGCGATGAACACCAACCTGATCGTCACCTCGAGCGTCGCTCAGGCGTGCGCACATGTCGCCGCGCCCACCGGCGCCGGCTTCGAGGGGCGTGGTGTGTCCATCTCCGGGATGACGGCCATCGAGGGCCGGTTCCAGGGGACGGGTGTCGACACCGAGCTCCTTCCGACGTGGCGCAAGCGCCCCACCACCGATCGCTACATCCGTCTCAGGACTCCCTAGGTCTGACCCACTGAGGTCGCCCAGGCCGCGGAGTCCGTACATCGGATCCGCGGCCTTCACATTTCCCCGATGACCCGGGGTGAACGTGTCGGTCCGGTCCGGACCACGAACGACACGCTCATCAGCGAGGACATCAGGAGGACATCGTGCGGCTCACGACGCTGCTCGACACCGTGAACCAGGGCGGATCTGGCGCCTGGCCTCCCACGGGCAGCACCGCGACCACCGACGACACCCAGTTCGACGCGCTCGTCGCCGACCTCATCCCGTGCCGCTCGCACGACCCGGAGCTGTGGTTCGCCGAGCAGACGGTGGTCGTGGAGCGCGCGAAGGCGCTGTGCCGGGAGTGCCCGCTCATGGAGGGCTGCCTCGCCGGCGCCATCGAGCGGGCCGAACCCTGGGGCGTCTGGGGTGGTCAGGTCTTCATCGGCGGTGTGGTCGTCGCCACGAAGCGTGGCCGGGGACGCCCGCGGAAGAACCCGGCCCCCGCGGCCTGACCCGACGGCGGGGCGCACCCTGACGAGGGGGCGCCCCACCGCCCGATCTTCCGGCGACCCTCAGGTCGTCGGCACCGGTACCCGTCCCACGACGGGCAGGGCGGTGCACCCGCAGTCCGGGTGCACCGCCCATTCGCGTACCCGGGGCAGGGCGTCGGGCAGGCCGAGCTCGTAGGTCGTCCCACGGCTGGGCCCGGCGGTGCCGTCGAGGAACGTCAGGGCCCAGGCGGCGGCGGTCGACGCGGCGACCCCGGCGACGACGCCGACCTCGGGGCCGTCGGCACGACCGGGAGCGGTGACGAGCTGGGCGACGAGCGTCGGCCACACCGGGTCGACGTCGGTGCGGTGCAGGTCGAGGCACCGCAGGCAGGGGCCGCGTCCCGGGTCGACGAGCGGGCCGACGAGCGTATCGCCCTCGCGCACGACGACCGACAGGTGGGGGACGCCCGAGCCGACGAGCAGCGTCGCGCGCGCCGGGTCGGCCGCACCGTGCTCGACCACGACCACGACGTCGGGGGTCGCCCGCCCGTCGACGTCGAC
>NZ_JAAXOY010000620.1 GCF_012396155.1 Cellulomonas septica
CTCGACCAGCGCAGCCGCCGGGCACCCGCGTCGCCCGACGCGCCCGACGCGCCAGACGGGTCGAGGCGCGCGACGACGGCGGTCGCCATGGTGTCGACTCGCAGGCCCTGCATCGCCTCGTCGAGGTCGCGCAGGATCGTCGCCGGCGCGGCGCCCGACGTGTACCCGATGCCGCGCAGCAGCGTGCGGACCTGGCTCATCGCCGCCGCGGCCTGCGTGTCGTGCCCGATGACGTCGCCGACGGCGAGCACGGTCGAGCCGTCGCGCTGGAGGAAGGCGTCGTACCAGTCGCCGCCGACCTGCGCGGCCTTCGACGCGGGCAGGTACCGGACGACGACGTGCAGGCCGTCGGGCTGGACGGGGTCGGACAGCAGCGCGCGCTGCAGCGACTCCGCCATCTGCCGCTGCTCCTCGTAGAGCCGCGCGTTGTCGAGCGCGAGCCCCGCCCGGTCGGCGAGCTGCACGAGCATCGCCAGGTCGTCGGCCGTGAGGTCGCGCCGGCCCGCGTCGAGGAACAGCGTCATCGCGCCGACAGTGCGGCCACGCGCGCGCAGCGGGATCGCGTACGCGTTCTCCGGCGCGAGCTCGCCGAGCACGGACCGGGCCTCGCCGACCGTGAGGACCTCGGAGATCGCCCGCGTCGCGTCGGGCACCGCGACGACCTCGCCGGTGCGCAGCGCCCGGTGCAGGTACGACGACGGGTCGAGCGAGTTCAGCCGGAGCCGCGCGTACCGGGCGACGGTCTCGCGGCTCGCGGGGTCGCCGTGCCACGACGCGATGTCGCGCAGGTGGCGGTGGTCGCTCGACAGCGTGATGAGGCACCACGACGCGAGGCTCGGCACGAGGTGCCGGGCCAGCCGCGCGACGGCGTCCTCGGTGTCGAGCGTCGACGCGAGGTCGTCGCCCACCTCCGCGAGCAGCCGCAGCCGCGCCTGGCCCACCTCCGCGCGCTGCCGCGCCCACTCGGCGGCCCGGCGCTCGGTCTCGGCCCGGTCGCGGGCGCGTCGCGCCTCGTCCTGGGACCGGCGACGCTCGGTGCAGTCGGAGAAGTACACCGACAGCCCGTCGGTGCCGGGCCAGGCGCGCACGTCGTACCAGCGGTCGAGCGGCGCCGGGTAGTGAGCCTCGAACGTGCGCGGCTCGCCGCTGCGGACCGCACCCCGGTAGTGCTCCTCGAACGCCGACCCGAGCGCGTCGGGGAACAGCTCCCAGATCACGCCGCCCAGCAGCTCCGACCGCGGCCGCGCGAGCAGCACCTCCGCCTCGGCGTTGACGTACGTGAACCGCCACATGTCGTCGAGCAGGAAGAACGCGGCCGACATCGTCTCGAGCACCCGGGAGATGCGGGCGTCGGCGTCGCGCCGGTCGGTCGTGTCGTACGCCGCGCCGAGGACCCGCACGGCCGACCCGTCCGGACCGCGCAGCGCCTTGCCGCGGGCCTGCACCCACCGCACCGTCCCGTCGGGGCGCACGACCCGGTACTCGGCGGAGTACTCGGCGCACGCGGCGATCGCGGAGCGCAGCGCCTCGGTCACGCGCCCGACGTCGTCCGGGTGCAGCAGGGCCGCGAAGTGCTCGATCGTGCCGCCGAACTCCTCGCGCGGGACCCCGAAGATCGCGTGGAGCTGGTCGTCCCACTCGAGCCGCCCGCTCTCGAGGTCCCAGTCGAACCCGCCGACCTCCCCCGCCGTGACGGCGAGCTGCCAGCGCACGCGCTCACCCTCGAGCGCGCGGGCGACCGCCTCGACACCGTCCGGGTGGACGACGCCGTCACGGCAGTCGACGGACGCCACGGGGGCGTCGTCGTCGGCAGCGTCTCGGACGGGCACAGGCCCCCCTCGCCGGGCAGGTGGGTGCCGCGCGTCCGGACACCAGTCCGGTCAGCATAGGACGCCACAGGGTCGTGACCAGTTGTGACGCCGCGCTGCTAGCGTCCGGCCATGCGCCGCGCCACGCCGTCCGCCGCCGTCGCGGCCGGTGTCGCGCTGCTCCTGACGCTGGTCGCGTGCGGTCCGGGGCGCACGGACGACGCCACGACGAGCCCGACGTCGTCGACCTCCCCGACCGCCGCCGTGTCGCCCGATCGGACGCCGTCCGCGCCCGCCGCACCCGACGCACCCGACGCCGCGACGGT
>NZ_JAAXOY010000621.1 GCF_012396155.1 Cellulomonas septica
CTTCCGATCTGGCTCCGCGCCCGACGCCCCTGTCGCCGGGCCGCCCGACGCCCGCACCCCCGAGGTCGACACCGCCGCGCTGACGGCCGGTGTCGAGCAGGAGGCCGTCGGCAAGATCGCACCCGTGCGCCTCGCCGAGGGCGTCGTCCCGCCGACGAACCGCTGGTACAGCGGCCTCGTGTTCGGCGACGAGCCGCAGCCGGTCTTCGCGCAGCCCGTGTCGTTCGCCCTGACCGACAGCGGGTTCACGCTCGGCCTGCCGGACCCGGTGGCCAGCGACAAGGCGGTCGTCGCACCGCACGTCCCGGCCGTGACCGTCGACGCGGGCGCAGCGTCCGCGCAGGTCAGCGCGGCTGACCCGGTGAGCGTGACCGTCGACCTGCTCGACGCGTCCGGCGCGGTCCTCGGCCACGTCGTCCTCGCGGAGGGCTCGCCGTTCGTCAGCCTCACGGCCGAGCGGGACCTCACGGTCGCCTCGACCGCCGAGGGCGGCTCGTTCTCCGGCGGCGGCGACGGGACGCCCGCCACGGCCACCGTCGCGGGCACCGACTGGGCGCTCGTCGGCGCCGAGGGCGGCTCGACCACCCTCGCCGCGGGCGACACCGCCACCTGGTACCCCGTCCCGCAGGACGCGGACGCCGACGCGGCCGCCACCCTCGCCACCGCCGCGGCCGACCCCGTCACCGGGGTGGACGTCACCTACGGCGTGGACGACGACGTGGCCCGCACGACCCTCACGTACAACACCGCCGGCGGCACGCCGTCGGCCTACCTGCTCGCGCCGCACCAGCGCACCGGCACCCAGCCGGAGCGCGAGGGCTGCGACCTCGGCACCTACCCGAGCGTCTACGGCACGCTCGAGCTCTGCGCCGGCTCCCACCTGTCGGCGTTCGCGCCCACCGTGCGGCCGACGGCCGCGCTCGACCTCGACGGTGTCCCCGACGACCGTCGGACCGCGATCGTCGACGCCCTGCGCGCCGACGTCGCGGCCACCGAGCCGTTCCCGTCGGACACGTACTTCGGCGGCAAGGCGCTGTTCCGTGCGGCGTCCCTCGTGACGCTGGGCGAGCAGCTCGGCGCCGACGACGTGGTGGCCGACCTGCGCACCCGCACGACCGACGCGTTGCGCGAGTGGACGGAGCCCGACGGCTGCGCCGAGCGGGACGCACGCTGCGTCGTCTACGACGCGACGGCCCGGTCCGCGATCGGCCTCACGCCGTCGTTCGGGTCGGACGAGCTCAACGACCACCACTTCCACTACGGGTACCTCCTCGCGGCGGCCGGCCTCCTGTCGGCCGACGACGAGGCGCTCGCGGACGACCTCGCGCCGGTCATGGACCTGCTCGCCGCCGACATCGCCTCGGCGACGCCCTCGGACGAGCTGCCGCAGCTGCGGTCGTTCGACCCGTGGTTCGGTCACTCGTGGGCGTCGGGCACGTCGCCCTTCGCGGACGGGAACAACCAGGAGTCGTCCTCGGAGGCCGTCAACGCGTGGAACGGCCTCGGGCTGTGGGCGCAGGCGTCCGGTCAGGACGACCTCGCGACGCAGGCGGCGTGGCTGACCTCCACGGAGGCCGCGTCGGCGCGCGCGTACTGGACCGCCCCGGACCTGGCCGACCCCGCGCTCGACGGGTTCGGCCACGAGGTGTTCTCCATCAGCTGGGGCGCGAAGCGTGACTACGCGACGTGGTTCAGCCCCGAGCCGTCGGCGATCCTCGGCATCCAGCTCATCCCCATGGGCCCGGTGCAGATGTCGCTCGCGACCGGGGTCGACCCCGAGCGGATCGCGGCCGCCGTCGAGGAGTCCGGGTTCACCGGGCCGCTCGCCGACTACGTCGTGACGTACTCCGCGCTCGCGGGGAAGGACGCGGCCGACAAGGCGTGGACGACCGCGACCGGGCTGTCGGAGGACGCGATCGACGACGGGTCGTCCCGCGCGTCGATGCTCGCGTTCATCGCGTCGGCGCAGGCGCATCCGCCCCGCAGCTGACGCCCCGCGTCACCGCAGGTCCTCAGACGGCGTCGCTCGCCTCGTGCAGCGGCGCCGTCTGCGGCGTCCCGGGCCCGGCGGCCCCGACAGGCCCGGTCGCGCCGGCCGCTGCCGACGCCTGCGCGGTCCCG
>NZ_JAAXOY010000622.1 GCF_012396155.1 Cellulomonas septica
TGCACCACTGGGTCCGGTACACGGGGACCGTCGGCGCGATGCCGGGTCGTGTGACGGCCGCGGCCGGTCCGGGGCTGCGGCACGCCGACGACGAGGTGCGCGAGGTCGCGGCCCTCTGGCCCGACGGCGAGGCGGTGGTCGGCGCCGACGCGACGGTGGCGCGCATGATCGCGCTGCTCGGGTCGCCGGGCGTCGTGCACCTGGCCGCGCACGGCCGGCACGAGCCCGACAACCCGCTGTTCTCGTCGGTCCGCCTGGCCGACGGCCCGCTCTTCGCGCACGAGCTCGACGCGGGTGCGCAGACGCCGGACCTCGTCGTGCTGTCGAGCTGCGAGGTCGGCCGCGCGTCGGTGCGGGCCGGCGGCGAGGCGCTCGGCATGGCGAGCGTGCTGCTTCGTCGCGGGGTCGGCTGCGTGGTGGCGGCGATCGCCCCGCTGCCAGACGAGACGGCGATGCGCGTGATGACGCGCACGCACGTGCTGCTGCGCGAGGGCGCCCCGGTGGCGCGCGCGGTCGCGACCGCGGTCGCCGAGGACGCCGACCGCACGGGGACGGTCGCGCCGCTCATGTGCTTCGGCGCCCCGGTCTGACCGGCGTGGCGGTGTGACCGGCCCCGGCGCCCCGACCGATCCGGCGCCCTGACCGATCCGGCGCCCTGACCGGCCCGGCGGCGGTGCGGCGCACGCGATTTGGGTGGCGCGGGGGACGTGTCGTAGTCTTGTGGGGCCCAAGACCGCCGGTCGTCGGCGTCGCGTTCCGTGACCTCGACCGAAGTCCCGCAGCAGCGGAGGCCAGCGCAGGTGAGAGTTCCCCGACGGACCGGCCCCGCCGCGTCCCGACGCCGAGCCCCGCGCCTGCGCGGGGCTCTTTCGTTTCTCGGGGCGCAGACCGGTGGCACCACCATCGGAAGGATTGCCATGGCGAGGCCGGACAAGGCAGCCGCTGTCGCAGAGCTCACGGACCGGTTCCGTGAGTCCAACGCGGCCGTGCTGACCGAGTACCGCGGGCTCACCGTCGCGCAGCTCAAGCGGCTGCGCAAGGCGCTCGGCGGTAACGCAACCTACGCCGTGGTGAAGAACACGCTGACCGCGATCGCGGCCAAGGAAGCCGGCCTGACGGGCCTCGACGACGCGCTCAAGGGCCCGTCGGCGATCGCCTTCGTCACCGGCGACCCGGTCGAGGCCGCGAAGGGTCTGCGTGACTTCGCCAAGGCGAACCCCGCGCTGGTCATCAAGGGCGGTGTCCTCGACGGACGCGCCCTGACCGCCGCGGAGGTCACCAAGCTCGCGGACCTCGAGTCCCGCGAGGTGCTCCTGGCCAAGGCGGCCGGTGCGATGAAGGCCAAGCTCTACCAGGCTGCCTACGTCTTCACCGCGAACACCGCCCAGGCCGCCCGTGTCATCGATGCCCTGCGCCAGAAGCAGGAGTCGGAAGGCGCAGCCGCCTGACCCTCGCGGTCACGCGTCGCGCACACCCCCACATCTGCTTCGGCAGCCGGCACGGCTGACCGGGCACCCGACGAAAGGAACGCCATCATGGCGAAGCTCAGCACCGACGAGCTCATCGAGCAGTTCAAGGGCCTCACGCTGATCGAGCTCTCCGAGTTCGTGAAGGCCTTCGAGGAGGTCTTCGAGGTCACCGCCGCCGCCCCCGTCGCCGTCGCCGCGGCCCCCGCCGCCGGTGGCGCGGGCGCCGAGGCCGAGGCCGAGGAGGAGAAGGACTCGTTCGACGTCGTCCTCGAGGCGGCCGGCGACAAGAAGATCCAGGTCATCAAGGAGGTGCGCGCCCTCACGTCCCTCGGCCTCAAGGAGGCCAAGGACCTGGTGGACGAGGCCCCCAAGGCCGTCCTGGAGGGTGTCAACAAGGAGGCCGCCGAGAAGGCGAAGGCGCAGCTCGAGGGCGCCGGCGCCACGGTCACCCTCAAGTGATCTGACTCCGGCCCGGTCCTGCGACCGGCTGCCGGAGGCGCACTGCACGACGAAGGCCGCACCCCGTCCGGGGGTGCGGCCTTCGTCGTCCCCGGCGCGGTGCGGCGGGGGAGGGCAGCCTCAGGGGTGGCCCGCGTGCCCGCCGAGGCCCGGCAGGCC
>NZ_JAAXOY010000623.1 GCF_012396155.1 Cellulomonas septica
GTCGCCGAGCTGCTCGCCGTCGGCGGCGTCTGGTTCGCGGCGCGCCCGACGGACGACGTCCGCCCCTGAGTCCGTCGGCCGGCCGCGTCCGTCGGTCGGCCGCGCCGTCCGTCGGACCGGCCGCGCTCGCCTCAGGACCCGCTCATCGACCCCATCGCCGTGCGGCACGCGTCGACCATGGCGCGGCACGCCGCGGCGCAGATGCGGCAGTGCTCGGACATCTCGGCGTGCATGTCGCACTCGGCCGCGCACGCCTCACCCATCGCCACGCACGCGGCCATCATCGACGTCATGACGCCCATGTCGTAGCCCGCGGGCCGCATCATCATGCGCATCGTCGTGGTGGCCACGTCGCACGTGCTGGCGCACATGGACGCACATCGCCCCATGCCCTCGCCGCCGTCGGCGTCCGCGCACATCGTCGCGGCCATCGCCGCTGCGGAGCACGCCTCGATGCACGGCTGCATCGCGGTCATGTCCATGCCGGTCGTCTGCGTCGGCATGGACTTCATCATGTCGGCCATCATGCTCATCGCTCGTCCGCCCTCTCGATCGTGTGCGCGCTGACCCTCGCGACGCTACGCCGGGCGGGTGGACGCGACCAGACCCCGGCACGGGGTCGGAGGCCTTGCGCCGGTCCACCCGAGAGGTCGGCGGTGCACGCGCTGCTGTCGAGCCTCGCCGGCCGTCACCCCGTCGTGGGGTGAGCACACGACGGGCCGTGACATACGGTGAGGCCGTGAACGCGCACCCGTCGGCCCGCGAGCGTGCGGCCGTGCGGGGTGCCGGACCGGCCGACGCCGGTCGGGAAGGACGGGCGCCGCTGCTCGCGCGGGTCACGGCCGAGCTCGCCTCGACGATGGACGCGGACGTCGCCGCCGACCGCCTCGCCCAGCTCCTCGTGCCGGCACTGGCGGACTGGTGCGTGGTCACGCTCGTCGACGACGAGGAACCGCGGCCCGGACGCCGGCACCTGCGCGACATCGCGACGTGGCACACCGACCCCGCGCTGCGCCCGGTCGTGACCGCGTACGCCGCGGCGCGGATCGGCGCCCTGTCCGAGCACTCGTTCCTCCTCGACTCGATCCGGCGCGGCGACCTGGTCGAGGTCCGGACGGGCGCCACCGACGCGCTCAAGGGCGTGCTGCGTCCCGGTCGGGTGCACGGGCTGGTCGACACGCTGGCGCCCACATGGCTCGCGGTGCTGCCGCTCGTGCGCGCGGGCCGCACGATCGGTGCGCTCTCGGTGTTCGGCGCGGCACGCGAGGCGCTCACGGGCGACGAGCTCACCACGCTGCGCCAGGTGACCGCGGCGGCCGCGCTCGCGCTCGACAACGCGCGCCGCTTCCGGCAGCAGCGCGACGTCGCCGAGGCGCTGCAGCGCGCGCTGCTCACCGAGCCCGTCGAGCCCGACGACCTCGAGGTCGTCGTCCGGTACCGGCCTGCCGGGGAGTCGACGCAGGTCGGCGGCGACTGGTACGACGCCTTCCTGCAGCCGGACGGCGCGACGATGTTCGTCATCGGTGACGTCGCCGGCCACGACATCGAGGCGGCGTCCGTGATGGGGCAGCTGCGCTCGATGCTCCGGGCGATCGCGGTGACGACCAAGGACGGCCCCGCGGGCGTCCTCACCCAGCTCGACGCGGCGATGCGCACGCTGCGGATCGGGACCCCCGCGACCGTGGTCGTCGCACGTCTCGAGCAGACGCCCGAGGAGCGCGAGTCCGGAGTCACCCGCGTCCGGTGGTCCTGCGCCGGGCACCTCCCGCCGATGGTCGTGACGCCGCAGGGCACGGTCGTCACGCTCGAGGCCCGCAACCACGGACCCCTGCTCGGCATCGTCCCCGACAGTCCTCGTGCCGAGAGCGAGGTGACGCTCCAGCGCGGGTCGACCCTGCTCATGTACACCGACGGGCTCATCGAGCGGCGCGACCGCGACCTGCGCGCCGGGCTCGGCGAGCTGCGTCGGACGCTCGCGCGCGTCGGCGGCGAGCCGCTCGACGCGCTGTGCGACGCGCAGGTCCTGCTTGGCGGCGAGCTGGTCGGCGTAGGGCCGCCCCATCCACGTGCAGGAGAGGCACCGCTCCGCGTCGTAGTAGGGGCACTGCACGGTCCAC
>NZ_JAAXOY010000624.1 GCF_012396155.1 Cellulomonas septica
CGGTCGCCGCCCGACGACCACAGGGTCTCCTTGACGCCGTCGAGCTCCGAGCGGGCCGCGGCGATGCGGGCCTGCGTCTCGGCGACGTGGTCGCGCGCGCGGTGCTGGCGGCGCTGCAGGTCGGCCTCGGCGTCGCGCAGCAGGTCGAGGCGGCGCTCGTGCTTCCACAGCGCGGCGGGTGACGCGGGCTCGTCGAACGTGCCGATCTCGTCGATGACGCGCAGCCGGTCGGCGGCCTCGTCGATCTCGGCGCGCAGCGCCCGGATCGGCTCGAGCGCCTTGACCTGCTGGCGTGCGGTGACCATCTGGTCGCGCGTGCCGGAGAGCTTGTCGAACTGCTCGACGACGGCGTCGGCCGTCGCGTAGGTGTCGGGCTCCTCGAGCACCATCGCCTTGTACAGCGCGTCGACGGTGGTGATCTGCTGCCCGGCCTGGATGCGACCGAGCAGCGCGACGGCCTTGGCGCCGTCGCCGGACGCGCCGATGCCGAGCGTCGCGTGCAGGCGCGCGGTGAGGTCGCGGTCGGTGTCGAAGACGGTCAGACCGGCCTCGGTGAGCGCGGGACGCGCGAACCGGTGCGCCGCGGCGTCCTCGAGCGTGCGCAGGTCGAACGACCCGTCGCGCGTCGCGCGGACCGCGACGACCTCCTCGAGCGTGCGAGCCGCCGACGGCACGTACCAGGCGCGCACGGCCGTGAGCTCGGTGCCGCCCTGGTCGGTCCACGTCATCGCGATCGCCGACCACGTGTCGCGCCCGTCGCCGCGCAGCACGCGCTGGCGGGTGCTGCCCTCGTCGGTGCGCGACTCGTCGAGCTTGCCGCGCGCGTACGACAGGATGTTGCGCTGGTCCTTGCCGCGCGGCCGCCCCACGACCCCGCCGTTCGACGCGCCGTTGAACGGCGTGGTGTGCGGCATGAGCAGCGCGATGTACGCGTCCATGAGCGTCGACTTGCCCGACCCCGAGCCGCCCGACAGCAGCGTCGCGGTCGACGCGAGCCGCACGCGGTGGTGGCCGTCGTAGCCGCCCCAGTTGACGAGCTGCAGGTCGCGCGCGACCCACTGCTGCCCCGTCGACGCCTCCGGGATCAGCCCGAACAGCGTGTCGACCATCGTCATCGGACGTCCTCCTCGCCCGCGCCGCCGCGGACCTGCACCCCGCTCGCGCCGCGGACCTGCTCGGCGAGCCACGTGCGCAGCTCGGTGAGCCGCTCGTTGCTCAGCACGACCTCGACGAGCGGCGTCACGCGGAACCGCCCCTCCGACTCCTCCTCGATCAGCCCCTCCTTCGCGAGCCGCGCGACCGCCGCGCGGATCTCGCGCTGGTGGCTCGCGACGTTCGTGTCGTCGGGGTCGAAGTACGTGAGCGCGGTCTGCTCGATCTCCTCGACGTCGACGCGCACGGACGTCTCCCCCGCACCGCGCTCGCGCTGGAACACGGTGCGCAGGTGCACGAGGACGAGGGTCTCGGCGCGCGAGTACGCGTCGTCGCGCAGCAGCACGGGCACGTCGAGCTCGGCCGAGCGGACCTGCCGCTTGTAGGCGATGCCGCGGTCGTGGTCGACGACGAGGTGCACGAACAGGTCGTGCAGCCGGGACTCGATGACCTGCTGGTTCTCGAGCAGCGTGCGCCACTGGGCGCGGTTGCGGTCGGCGACGAGGAACCGGCGCTGGAGCAGGCGCACGAGCACGCGGCGCACGTCGGCGTCGAGGGTCCCCGAGTCGCCCGCGAACAGCTCCGCGGGGTCCTCCTCCATCGGCACGGGCGGGATGAACCCGCCGCGCTCGTCGGGCGTCGCGAGGTCGTCGGCGTCGTCGGGCGCGTCCGGCAGGTCCGTGGCGTCGGGCGCGTCGACGGCGTCCGGCAGGTCGACGGCGTCGTCCTGCGCGTCGGCGTCGGTCGCGACGGTCGGGGCGTCAGTCATCGGTGTCGTCCTTCGTGCGGATCGTGACGCCGCCGAACGCGAGGCGTCGGCGGGCGCCGTCGGGCCGGACCGCGTCGACGAGCGCGACCCGGTCGGTCTCCGTCATGCCGTGGGCGTGCGCGAGCTCGAGCAGGCCCAGGAGGTCCACGGGCCGG
>NZ_JAAXOY010000625.1 GCF_012396155.1 Cellulomonas septica
CCTTCACGGCCTCGCGCGCCTCGGGCAGCACCGGCACGCCGGGGTGCGGCGTCGTGGGAGCAAGCTCCTTGGCACCGCGCTTGCGGCGCGACCGCTTCGACTCGCCGGCCTCGGCGGGCGCGGCGGCCTGCTGGGCGCCGGCGTCCGGGCGGCCGTTCTTCTCGACGGGCTCCTCGTGGACGATGAAGCCGCGGCCGTGGCAGTGCTCGCAGGTCTCCGAGAACGCCTCGACCAGGCCCTGGCCGACGCGCTTGCGGGTCATCTGGACGAGGCCCAGCGACGTCACCTCGGCGACCTGGTGCTTCGTGCGGTCACGGCCCAGGCACTCGACGAGGCGGCGCAGCACGAGGTCCCGGTTCGACTCGAGCACCATGTCGATGAAGTCGATGACGATGATGCCGCCGATGTCGCGCAGCCGGAGCTGACGGACGATCTCCTCCGCCGCTTCGAGGTTGTTGCGCGTCACGGTCTCCTCGAGCGTGCCGCCCGAGCCCGTGAACTTGCCGGTGTTGACGTCGACGACCGTCATCGCCTCGGTGCGGTCGATGACGAGCGAGCCGCCCGACGGCAGCCACACCTTGCGGTCCATGCCCTTGGCGAGCTGCTCGTCGACCCGGTGCACGGTGAACACGTCCTGCGTGCCGGTCCACTTCGAGACCTTCTGCGCGAGGTCGGGCGCGAGCTCGTCGATGTAGGACGAGATCGTCGACCACGCGTCGTCGCCCTGCACGACCAACGAGGAGAAGTCGTCGTTGAAGATGTCGCGCACGACGCGGATCGCCATGTCCGGCTCGCCCTGGAGCAGCGCGGGGGCCGACGCGGTCTTCGCCTTCTTCTCGATGGCCTCCCACTGCCCCTGCAGGCGGGCGACGTCGGCGCGCAGCTCCTCCTCCGAGGCGCCCTCGGCCGCGGTGCGCACGATGACGCCCGCCGAGTCCGGCACGACCTCGCGCAGGATCTTCTTGAGGCGGTTGCGCTCGGTGTCGGGCAGCTTGCGGCTGATGCCGGTCATGCCGCCGCCGGGGACGAACACGAGGTAGCGGCCCGCGAGCGTGACCTGCGACGTCAGGCGCGCACCCTTGTGCCCGATCGGGTCCTTGGTGACCTGCACGAGCACCGAGTCGCCGGACTTCAGCGCCTGCTCGATGCGGCGCGGCTGGCCCTCGAGGCCCGCGGCGTCCCAGTTGACCTCACCCGCGTACAGCACGGCGTTGCGGCCCTTGCCGACGTCGACGAACGCGGCCTCCATGCTCGGCAGCACGTTCTGCACGCGGCCGAGGTACACGTTGCCGACCATCGACGTCTGCGCCTGGTTCGACACGTAGTGCTCGACGAGGACGCCGTCCTCGAGCACCGCGATCTGCGTGCGGTTCGCGCGCTCGCGCACGACCATCGTCCGCTCGACCGACTCGCGACGGGCCAGGAACTCGGCCTCGGTGATGATCTGACGGCGGCGGCCCGCGTCCCTGCCCTCACGACGACGCTGACGCTTCGCCTCGAGCCGGGTCGACCCGCGCAGCGCCGTGACCTCGTCGCTCGCGGAGCGGCGCGACGGACGCTCGGGCTCGCCCGCGTCGCCGCGGCCGCCCCGACGACGACGGCGACGCCGACGGCTCGAGCCGCCCTGGTCCCCCTCGACGTCCGTCTCGTCCGCGTCGGCGTCCGCGTCCTGCGGCTCGGCGTCCTCGTCCTCGGCGTCCGCGTCGGCCGGGGCGTCCGGCTCCTGCTCGCCCGCGTCGCCACGGTTGCGACGCCCGCGACCACCGCGACGGCGGCGACGGCGCTGACCGGCACCCTCGCCCTGCTCGTCGCCCTGCTCGTCGGTCTGGTCGTCGGCGGCCTGGTCGTCCGCCTGGTCCTCGACGTCACCCGCCTCCGACGGCGCGACGACGTCGGCCTCCTCCTCGACGACCTCGGTCTCCTCGACGGGTGCCGGCGCGGCACCACGGCCGCGGCGACCCCGGCGGCGGGACGGACGCTCGGCGCGCTCGGTCTCCGCAGCCTCGGTCGTCACCGCCTCGGCGTCCACGGTCTCGGCGTCGACGGTCTCCGGCGACGCCTCCGCGGACGCTGCGGCCTCGGCCGCCTCCGCAGCCTCCCGC
>NZ_JAAXOY010000626.1 GCF_012396155.1 Cellulomonas septica
CGCGGCCTGCGTCGCCCGGTCCCGCGCGAGCCGTCGCCCCAGGCGCGCCGCGGCACGCGGTTCCACGCGTGGGTCGAGGGCTGGTACGGCGCCGCGTCGCTGGTCGACGTCGACGCGCTGCCCGGCGCGGACGACGACTCCACGCCCGTGGACGTCGACGAGGAAGCGCTGCGCGCGTCGTTCCTGCGCACGCCGTGGGCGGACCGCTCGCCGCTCGCGATCGAGGTCGACGTCGAGACGAGCGTCGACGGGTACGTGCTGCGCTCCCGGATCGACGCGGTGTTCCCCGACGACGAGCGGACCGACGCCGCCGGGCGTGCGGTCGTCGTCGTCGACTGGAAGACGGGCGCGCCGCCGGCCGACCCGGACGCCCGCGCGTCGCGCGAGCTCCAGCTCGCGGTCTACCGGCTCGCGTGGTCGCGGTGGACGGGGACGCCGCTCGAGCTCGTCCGGGCCGCCTTCTGCTACGTCGGCACGGGGGAGACGGTCTACCCGCAGCGCCTGCTCGGCGAGGACGAGATCACGACGCTCCTGCGTCGCGCGACGTCCGACGAGTCCGACGCACCCGCGCCGAGCCCGTCGGTCGACGCGCGCACGACGGCGGACCGCGCCTGGCCGCAGAACGTGGACCGGGGAACGTCGAACCCGAGCGGCACGTCCCCGCGACCACGCCCGGCGTCGGCCGAGCGCCGGCCCCCGGACCGCCCGCCGGTCCCGGCGCAGGCCGACGACCGCTCCGTCTGACGCGTCCCGATCTCGCTAGGGTCCACGGCATGTACGTGATCGAGGCAGTGGTCGCGCCCGCCGGCGTCCTGACGCCGTTCGTCGTCGCCCACGTCGCCGCCCGCCGTGCGTCGCTCGACGGCGGTTTCGATCTCGTCCCTGTCACCGACGACCTGCGCGCCGAGGTGGCGCCCGGCGGCGCGGAGGTTCCGGGGTTCGAGCGGTTGTCGGTCGCGATGGCGGCGATCCTGCGTGACCTGTCGTCGGGCGGCCCGATCGCGTACGTCGAGTCGGAAGCCTTCGGTGGTGTCGGTACCGAGGCGTCGATCGTATGGCGGGACGGCGACGTGATCGCCGGACCGCTCACGCTCGCGGAGCACGAGTCGCCCCCGCTCGACCAGAGCCCGATCAACCGGGCGCTCGCGTCGATCGGAGCGACCGTACGTCCGCCCGCGTGCGACCTTTTCGCCACGCTGGGGCTCGACCGCTACCGCGCGACGGAGGACTGGGCGGCGGCGGCCGACCGCTGATGCTCCCTCAGGCGCGCGACCGGAGCGATGAGCCGTTGCGCGGCCGAGCGGCGGTCGACGTCAGGCGTACGACGCGGACGACTCCACGTCGGCGAGGCGGGTGTGCTCGTCGAGGTCCTGGAGCATCGCGACGGCGTCCGCGACGACCTCGTCGTCGCCCGTCCGCACGCCGTAGAGGAGCCACCGGGCGAGCGCGAGCTCGCCCGCGAGGAACGCGCGGCGCTGCAGGTGCGGGTCGGTGAGCTCGGTGCGTCGCAGCTGGTAGGCCTCCATGACGGAGTCCGCGGCCTCGGGCGACGCGGCGACCAGCAGCCACGACAGGTCGTCGGCGGGGTCGGCCACGACGGTGTCGCCCCACCCCAGGAGGCCGCTGACCTTGCCCTCGTGGACGAGCACGCGCTCGGCGGACAGGTCGCCGTGCACGACGGTCGGTCGGAACCGCCACATCGCGACGTCCTCGAGCTGCTCCTCCCAGCGCCGCAGCAGCGCGGGCGGGACCTTGCCGGTGCGGGCGGCCTCGTCGACCTCGGCCTGCCGGCGCTGGCGGTACTCGGTGGCCTCGTAGACGGGCAGGCCGACGCTCTCGACGAGGGACGTGGGCAGCTCGTGGAGCGCCGCGATCGCGCGGCCGAGGTCGGCGGCGAGCCCGGGACCGGGGCGGAGGGTGTCGACACGCAGGGGTGCGCCGGGGATCTCGGCGTGCACCGCGGCGCGTCCACCCTCGGGGAGGTGCGCGAAGCCGACGGGCCGCGGGACGGCGAACGGCAGCGCGCCGGACGTGGCGTGCTCGGCGAGGCC
>NZ_JAAXOY010000627.1 GCF_012396155.1 Cellulomonas septica
CCCGGGCGACGGCGCCCGGCGATGACGCGGGCGCCCGCTTCGCGCGGGTTCGCCGGTCGGCGCCCCTCCCCCCGTAGGCTGGCCCGGTGACCAGCACGCCGACCCCCACGACGTCCCCCGCCACGACCTCCAACGGCCACGAGAGCGCCGAGCGCATCGTCTGGATCGACTGCGAGATGACGGGGCTCGACCTCGGCGCCGACGCGCTCGTCGAGGTCGCCGCCGTCGTGACGGACTCCGAGCTGCGGGTCCTCGGTGGTGGCGTCGACGTCGTCGTCCGGCCGCCCGACGCGGCGCTCGCGCAGATGAACGACTTCGTCCGCGCGATGCACACGACGTCCGGCCTGCTCGACGAGCTCGCGGCGGGCACGACGCTCGAGGACGCGCAGGCGCAGGTCCTCGACTACGTGCGCACGTGGGTGCCCGAGCCGTCGAAGGCGCCCCTCGCGGGCAACTCGGTCGGCACCGACAAGACGTTCCTCGACCGCGACATGCCCGACCTCGTCGCGCACCTGCACTACCGCGTCATCGACGTGTCGTCGATCAAGGAGCTCGCACGCCGCTGGTACCCGCGCGTGTACTTCGCGTCGCCGCGCAAGAACGGCGGGCACCGGGCGCTCGCCGACATCCTCGAGTCGATCGACGAGCTCCGGTACTACCGCGCGGCCCTCCTGCCGGCGCAGCCGGGACCCGACTCCGCGACCGCCCGGCAGATCGCCGCGCAGGTCGTCGCCACGTCGGTCAAGGGCTCGACGACCGAGGGCTGACGGGGGCGACCCGCCCGCCGGACGACGTCCGGGCGGGCGGGTCCGGTCGCCAGGGACGACGAAGGGCGTCGACGGGGAACCGTCGACGCCCTTCGCGCTGGGGTGGCTAACGGGACTTGAACCCGCGACCCCCTGGACCACAACCAGGTGCTCTACCACCTGAGCTATAGCCACCACGTTCCGCCCGCAGGTGGTGGTACCCGCGGACCGGTCCCGACGCGAACGTCAGGGCCGACGAGAAGTGTACCGGGTGCCGGAGGGTGGTCCGGAACCCGATTCAGAGACGGCGGACCAGCGCGTCGGCGAACACGTCGACCGACCCGGGCGCGTAGCCGAAGAAGAACGACGGCTCGGTCAGCTCGACCTCGAGCACCACGGGGCGGCCCGCGTCGTCGGGGATGAGGTCGACGCGCGCGTACAGCAGCGGGTTCCCCTGCTCCGGGAAGATCTCCGCCAGTGCCGCGACCACGCCGTCCCCGAGCTCCCGCTCGGCGTCGCTCGCCTCGCGCGCGGACATGACCTCGCGGCGGTACAGCACACCGTCGGTCTCGCCCTCGCGGTACGGGCCCTCGAGCAGCGCACCCTTGCGGACCGCATGGCTGAACTGCCCGTCGACGTAGACCAGCGCGGTCTCGCCCACGGTGTCGACCTGCTTGAGGTAGCGCTGGATCATCACGTGCCGCCCGACGCCGAGCAGGTTCTTGGCGTGCCGGATGGCGAGCGCGCGGGACGGCGTCTCGTCGGCCTGGTAGCGGCCGGTGTCGCGCGAGCCGGCGCTCACCGTGGGCTTGACGACGAAGTCGCCGAAGGCCGGGAACCGGGTGTGGATCGCGCGGGCGTCGAAGTTGCGCTCGGGGTCGAGCCAGATCGTCGGGACGATCGGCAGGCCGCGCTGCTCGAGGTCGCGCAGGTACGTCTTGTCGATGTTCCACACGACGACGTCGGCGGGGTTGAGCAGCACGCTCGAGCGGCCGACGCGGCGCGTCCACTCGGTGAACAGGCGCGGTCGCTCGGTGTAGTCCCACGTCGAGCGGATCAGCACGTGCGAGTAGGTCGACCAGTCGACCGTAGGGTCGTCCCAGACGACGACGTCGGTCGCGACGCCGCGCGCGAGCAGCGCCTCGCGCAGCGGCTGGTCGTCGGGGTCCAGGTCCGGGAGCGCGGAGCAGGTCGCGATGGCGAGCCGGGCGGTCGTGGGCGTGGTCACGTCGGCAGCGTACCGACGGGGTCGCCGCCCGTCGCCGCGTCGGCGGACCCGTCCGGCACGCGGTCGGTGCCGGTCTCGTCGGCGGGAGCCTCGTCCGTGACCCGCCGCAGG
>NZ_JAAXOY010000628.1 GCF_012396155.1 Cellulomonas septica
TGGAAAGCGGCGCGGCGGACAACGGAGGGACCCCTGCCCCGTCGTCCGCCGCTCGGCGCGTCGCTCAGCGCACGTACGGCCAGCCCGCGGCGTCCCAGCCGAGCAGGTTGATGCCCAGCCGGGAGTCCCCCGCGTCGGTGTACCAGTGGTAGAAGAGCGCGTCACCGTCGCCGTCGCGCAGCGTCGCGCTGTGTCCCGGGCCGTGCACCGACCCGTGACCGGCGAGGATCTCCGTGCCCCCGCCGCTCGTCATCGGGACGCCCGCGCGGTCGACGTATGGACCGGTGATCGACGTCGAGCGGCCGACCGCGACCCGGTAGGTGCTCTGCGCGCCCCGGCAGCACGCGTCGAACGACACGAACAGGTAGTAGAGGCCGTCGCGGTAGAGGATGTCCGGCGCCTCGATGCCCGCGCTGCGCGTCGCGAGCGCGTGGATCGCCGTGCCCGACCGCAGGCCGGTGGACGCGTCGAGCGCGATGAGCTTGATGCCGGACCAGAACGACCCGAGGCTCAGCCACAGCCGGCCCTGCGCGTCGGTGACCACGTCGGGGTCGATCGCGTTGTAGCCGCTGCTGCTCGTCGTGCTGATGACCAGGCCGCGGTTGGTCCACGTGCCGGCGTCACCGGTCGGGCTGGTGGCCAGGTAGATGCCCGAGTTCTGGCTGCCGAACGTCGACGCCGAGTAATACAGCCAGTACTGCCCGTTCCGGTACGACAGGTCGGGCGCCCACAGGTCACCGGTGGTGTGGGTCGCCGTCCACGGCGTGCCGTTCGGGAACGCGGCGCCGGCGTCGGTCCAGGCGGTGCGGTCGCGGGACGTCTTCAGCGGGATGCCGCGGCCCGTCGTGGCGACCAGGTACGAGCCGTCGGGGCGCTTGGCGACGGTCGGGTCGTGCGCCCACGTCGCACCCGTGACGAGGCCGGGGTTCGGGTAGGTCGTGCCGCCGCCGGACACGCTCGTCCAGCGCTGGTTGTCGCGGCCGTTGCACGTCCACAGCGCGACGGCGGTGCCGTTGGCGGTGCGGTTGCTCGTCACGTCGAGGCACAGGCCGGACTGCTGGCTGCGCAGCGACCCGTTCGCGCCCCACGCGAACTTCTGGTTGGCGCCGCCCGTGCAGGTCCACGAGATCAGCGCGGTGCCGGCCGTCGTCCCCCAGTTCAGCGCGTCGAGGCAGCGGGTGCCGTCGAACGTCCGGAGCTCGCCCGCGGACGTCAGCGTCCAGCCCTGCCCCGGGACACCGTTGCAGTCCCAGATCTGGATCGCCGCGCCGGGGGTGGTGCTGTTGCCGGCGACGTCGAGGCACCGGCCCGATGCGGCCGACCGGAGCGCGGGCGCTGCGGCCTGCGCCGGCGAGGCGGCCACGAGGCCGCCGCCGAGGAGCGCCACCGAAGCGGTGAGCGACAGGAGGCGGCGTGCGAGCGCACGACGCCGGATGGAGAAGGGCATGGGTGGGTCCTTCCGCGGGTGGGAGGCAGCTCACGATGTGATCGCTAACGTCCCGGGCCTGCGTCGGGCCTCACAAGCTGGTGAATCGCTTCATCGCCGGCCAGATTCTCCAACGATGTACGCGCACGCGGCCGTGGTCGTCCCCCGAGCGGCCGCGCGCCCCGGCTCGGCGAGCACGCACGGCCCGGACGCGGCAGCGGCCCGCGCCGTCCTCAGAAGTCGAAGAGGTCCTCCAGCCAGGAGTCCTTCTTCTTCTTGCGGTACCGCGGGTCGCCCGCGTACCGGGGGTCGCCGGAGTAGCGCGGGTCGTAGCCGCGACGGTCGTCGTACCCCCGGCGGTCGTCGTACCCCCGACGGTCGTCGTAGCCGCCGCGGTCGTCGTAGCGGCGCTCGTCGTAGGGCGCGCGGGGGTCGGCGGGCGGGCGCGGGTCGGCCGGACGGGCACCCCCGACGCCGAGACCCGGGTCGGGCGCGGCGGCGCGCTCGAGGATCTTGTCGAGCTCACCGCGGTCCAGCCAGATGCCGCGGCACGTCGGGCAGTAGTCGATCTCCACCCCCTGCCGCTCGGACATCACGAGCTCGGCCTGGTCGACGGGGCAGCGCATGGTCGGTCCTCCCGGGGTCGGCGGTCGACG
>NZ_JAAXOY010000629.1 GCF_012396155.1 Cellulomonas septica
ACCCGGGGGCGGCGGCTCGCGACGGGTCAGGCGTCGCTCTCGGCGGCGTGCCGGCCGGGGTGCGTCGGCTCGTGCTCCGCGGTGGCGGCGTTGCGCTGCAGGCGACGTCGCACGCCCCAGCCGATCGCGACCGCCACCAGCAGGAGGACGGAGATCGCCACGACGGGTGAGGCGACGAACAGGCGCACGCCCGCCCAGACGGCGCCGAAGCCGACGGTCGCCCAGATGACGGCCCACAGGAGCGAGCCGGGGATGGACGCGAGCGTGAACCGCAGGTAGCGCATGCGGATCAGCCCGGCCGAGGCGAAGACGGCCGTCTGGAGGCCGACGGTCAGGTAGGCGAGGGTGACGGCGACGGCGCCCCAGCGCCGCACGAGGTCGAGGCCGCGCTGCGCGGCGCGGGTGCTGGTCCAGCGCTCGAGGTGCTCCATCGTCGAGCGCCACCACGCGAAGCCCCGGTCGGAGTCGTGCACGTACTGCGCGCCGCGCGTGACGCCGCGCCCGGCCCAGTACGTCGCGTGCGAGCGGGCCAGCACGATGAAGAACAGCAGGACGACGGCGATGCCGACGGGCACGGTCGCGAGCCCGAACGCCGAGATGGGGTCGTCGTCCACGCGCCGATCCTAGGTCGCGGGGGCGCCGCCGGCCGGGTCGTCGGTCCCGGGGGTCGGTCGCGTGGAGCCTGCGGCACGGCCGGCAGGGGTCGGGGTCGCGGCGGGCGCGTGGGCGGCGCCGGCCGGTGCGGTGACGGTGGGGACGGGGTCGTCGCACACGTCGTCGACGATGAGCACGTCGTCGACCATGTCGGGGTGCGGGTCGTCGTCGGGGCGGTGCCGCTGGAGCGCGGGGCGCAGCGCGGCGGCGACGGTGTAGACGACGATCGCGAGGACGACGATGGTCGCGCCGGGCGGGATGTCCTGCCAGTACGTGAGGCCGAGCCCGACGACGCTGACGACGACCCCGATGACGCTCGCGAGCGTCATGGTGCGGCCGAACGACCGCGCGTAGAGCTGCGCGATCGCGACGGGCACGATCATGAGCGCGCTGACCAGCAGCAGGCCGACGACGCGCATCGCGATCGTGACGGTGAGCGCCGCGATCGTCGCGACGAGCATCGACAGCAGCCGCACGGGCATGCCGCTCGCACGGGCGAACTCCTCGTCGTGGCTCACGGCGAACAGCGCGGTGCGCAGCCCGAGCCCGACGCCGAGCACGAGCGCGGCGAGCGCGACGGTCCACCACAGGTCGGTCGTCGACACGGTCGAGATGGACCCGAACAGGTAGCTGATGAGGTTCGCGTTGGTGCCGCCCGCGACCTTGATGAGCAGCACGCCGCCGGCGATGCCGCCGTAGAACATGAGCGCGAGGGCCAGGTCCCCACTGGTGCGGCCGCGCTCGCGGACGAGCTCGATGACGACCGACCCGACGACCGCCGCGACGACGGCGCCGGGGACGGCGAGCGCGTCCTGCGGGACGAGCCCGGCCCACGACCCGACGAGCCAGCCGAGCGCGACACCCGTGAGCGCGACGTGGCCGATCCCGTCGCCCATGAGCGCCATGCGCCGCTGCACGAGGAACGTGCCGACGACGGGTGCGGCGGCGCCGACGAGCACGGCGGCGAGCAGCGCGCGCTGCATGAGCGGCGACGTGAGCATCTCGACGACCAGGTCCCAGGTCACGGGGTCACCTCCACGGTGATCGTGGGGCCGGTCGGCGGCGGCTCGGGGTCGGGGTGCGCGTGCGTGTGGTCGTGGTCGGCGTGCGCGTGCTCGGGCCGCGCGGCGGGTGGTGGCCCGTCGTGCGCGACGCGTCCGTGCCGCAGGACGACGGCGCGTTGGATGAGCCCGGCGAAAGGCCCGAGCTCGTGGAGGATCACGACGACGGCCGTGCCGGCGGCGTGCAGCCGTGCGACGGTGTCGACGAAGGTCGCCTGGGTGGGGATGTCGATGCCCGACGTCGGCTCGTCGAGCACGAGCAGGTCGGGGTCGCGGACGAGCGCCCGGGCGATGAGGACGCGCTGCTGCTGCCCGCCGGACATCTCCTGGACGCGCCGGTGCGCGCGGTCGGCGAGCCCGACGGACT
>NZ_JAAXOY010000063.1 GCF_012396155.1 Cellulomonas septica
CACGTCCCAGTCGACGCCCGCGGGTCCGAGGCGCTCGGCGAGCCGACCCTCGGCGCGCCACAGGTCGACCTCGACCTGCCACGCGCGGTCGACCGCCGTCACGAGGCCCTGGCCGTACGCGAGGCCGAGCTCGTCGTCGGCCCGCACGTGCGGCACGCCCCACGCGTCGCGGTACACCTCGACCGTCATGCGCCCACCCTGCTGCCGGTCGGCACGGGCGCGCACGCCGTCATGCGTCGCGCCGCCGGGCGACCGGGTTGGCGAGCGTGCCCGCGTAGATGAGGGAGCCCGACGGGTCGGTCAGGTCGACCATCTGCGCGGTGTTGCGCAGCTGCAGCCGGTTGAGGCACGAGTGCGCGAAGCGCCGGGCGCGCAGGTCGACGCGTCGGTGCAGGTGGGGGTGGCGTGCGGCGTGCGCGTCGATCACGTCCGCCACGAGGCCCCAGAACGCCCGCTCGTCGAGCAGCCCGTCGGCGTCGAGGATCGCGGCGAGGTGCCGCAGGAACCCGTCGAACACGTCGGTGAAGACGGCGAGCGCGGCCTCGTCGGCGTCGACCGGGTGCCGCACGCGCGCGACCTCGTCGGGCAGCGGGCGGTCGGTGAGGACCACGACCTCCTCGCCGATGTCCTTGAGGAACGCACCGACGGGCACGTGCGCGTCGAGGTCGAGGATGACGTTCTCGCCGTGCGGCATGAACGCGAGGTCGTGCGCGAGCAGGCAGTGCACGAGCGGCGTGAGGTAGACGTCGAGGTAGCGCCGCACCCACGCCGTCGCGTCGAGTCCGGACGCGGCGACGAGCGTCCCGACGTAGGACGCGCCGTCCGCGTCGCGGTGCAGCAGCGACGCCATCGTGGCGAGCGCGTGTCCCGCCGGGACGAGCGGGACGGGGCTCTCGCGCCACAGCGCGGCGACCATCTTGCGGTGCGCGTTCGGCTGGGGCGTGCGGTGGTACGCGTCGCCGGTGTACCCGATCGAGACGCGCTCGCGCAGCACGCGGAACCCGAGCGCGCCCAGCACGGGGTCGCCCGCCACGAGGTCCGCGACCCAGTCGTTGATCACCGGCGTCGCCGCCATGTACGCGGGCGACAGGCCGCGCAGGAAGCCCATGTTCTGGATCGCGAGCGCGACCTTGACGTAGTGCCGCGACGGGTCGGACACGTTGAGCAGCGTGCGGATCGACTGCTGCGGCAGGTAGTCGTCGTCGCCCGTGCCCAGGAGGACGAGGTCGCGGCGGGCGACGTCGGGCGCGAACGTGACCGCGAGCCGGTGCTCCCACTGCCACGGGTGCACGGGCAGCCAGCGGTAGCCCGCCGGGTCGAGGCCGAGGTCGCGCAGCTGCGCGTGGAAGCGGGCGATCGTCGCGCCGCCCAGCTCCGCGAGGTAGAAGTCGTCCTCGTCGATCCCGTCGCCGAGCGCGAGGTGGCTGACGTCGCGCCGCACCGCGAGCCAGACGAGCCGCACGGGCCGGCCGGCCTCGGGCGCGTAGGCCGCGTGGTCCGCGACGCCGAAGCCGATCCGGCCGTTGTTCGCGACGAACGACGGGTGCCCCTCGGTCATCGCGGCCTCGACCTCCCACAGCGGCGCGCCGACGAGGTCCCCGGCCGACGGGCCGCCGTGGTGGGCCTTGAACGCGCCGCTCGCGAGCGTCGACGCGATCTCCTCGAGGTACACCGCGAGCAGGTGGTCCGGGATGCGCAGCAGCGGCTGCAGCTCGAGGACCAGCGCCATCGCGTCGAGGGGCGCGGGCTCGCCGTCGACGTCGCGCGTGAGGCTCGCCTCGTCGAGCGCCCAGTGCTCGAGCGACAGGCGGCGCGCGCGGAACCGGTACACGACGCGGCCGTGGTCGAGGACCACGCGGTAGTCGTGGGGGTCGCGCTCGTCGTCCGCCGCGGGGTCGGCCGGGTCTCCGTCGCGGACCGGTGCGAGCAGCCGCTCGTGCGCGAGCTCGGACAGGGCCTTCGCGACGAGGTGCCGCTGCGCGACGGCCATGGTCTCGGGCCGCAGGTGCGCGGCGGTGCTCCGCGCGTGCGTCAGCCCGGTGCCCGGACGCTCGGTGGTGGCGGTCATCGCAGGGTCCTTCCCAGGGGGCTCGCGGCGAGGTCGGCGCGCGTGCAGACGGACAGCAGCGCGCGCTTGCCCGGGAGGTCGACCTCCCGCAGCACGCGGAACCCGGCGGCCGCGTTCTTCGCGGCGATGCGGGTGTTGGTGACGTCGGGCTCGACGACGACGCGCGCCGCGCCGAGGTCGTCGAGCACGAACCGCACGACCTCGCGCATGACGGCGGACGTGAGCCCGTGCTCGGCTGCGCCGGTCGGCGGCGCGACGAGCAGGTGCATCCCGACGTCGCCGGGTTCGGGGTCGTGCACGTCGGTGAGCAGCACGTGCGCGGGGTCGTACGTCTCGACGAGGAACGTCGGCGCGCCGTCGACGCGGCCGAGCCACGCCTGCTGGTGCGGGTCGGCGGCGACGCCGTCGAAGTACGCGCGCACCTCGTCCGCGGTCAGGTGCCCCATCTCCCACGCGGCGGACCGCGGGTGCGTGAGCCAGGCGTGCAGGCGCGGGAGGTGGGCGCTCACGTCGAGCGGCTCGAGCGTGACGACCGGCGACGGCGACCCGGCGGGCGTCGCGTGCGACCCGGGCGACGTGTCCGCCGCGACGACACCCGGGGTGCCGGGCGCGCTCATCGCGCGCCCCCGACCAGCGCGACGGCGTCGTCGGCGGCCGCGACCGACTGCGCGTCGGCGGGCACGCCGAACTCCTGGAACGCGATGCGGCGCTCGCGCGGGTAGACCTCGCGCCCGACGACGGCCTCGAGGATCGCCGACGACCGCCACGCGCCGAAGCCGAGGTCGGGTGCGGTGACGCCGTGCGTGTGCTCCTCGCCGTTCTGCACGAACACGCGCCCGCGCCCGCCGTCGACGGAGTAGTCGCGCGCGACCGCGAACCGCCCGCGCTCGTCGAGGTCGAGGCGGTGGAGCACCGGGTCGAGGAACGCCGGCACCTGCGCGGCGTAGCCGGTCGCCAGGACCAGGGCGTCGGTCGTCCGCTCGTGCACGGCGTCGAGCTGCGCGTGCCGCAGCCGCAGCGTGTACCGCGTGCCGTCCCACCGCGCGTCGACGACCTCGGTGTCCGTCAGGAGCGTCGTCGGGACGGGCCCGGCGGCGCTCTTGCGGTAGAGCGTGTCGTAGATGTCGTCGACGAGCGCCGCGCTGATGCCCTTCGACAGCGCGCGCTGCTCGCGCCCGACCCGGTCGCGGACGTCCGTCGGGAGCCCGTGGAAGTGGTCCGTGTACTCGGGCGACGTCATCTCGAGCGTGAGCTTCGTGTACTCCATCGGGAAGAAGCGCGGTGAGCGCGTGACCCAGTCGAGCCGGTAGCCGCACCGGTCGACGTCCTCGAGCAGGTCGCGGTAGATCTCGGCGGCCGACTGCCCGCTGCCGACCACGGTCACGCTGCGCGCGGCCTGCAACGACGCCCGGGAGGGCAGGTAGTCGGCGCTGTGCACGACCGGCCCGTCGAGGTCGCGCAGCGCGGCCGGGATGACGGGCTGCGTCCCGACGCCGAGCACGACGTGCCGCGTCCGGTACGTCTCGACGCCGCCGTCGGCCCGCTGCGCGCGGACGAGGTAGTCGTCGCCGTCGGCCTCGACGTGCACGACCGTCCGCCCCCAGCGCAGCGTCGGCAGCTGGTCGGCGACCCACCGGCAGTACGCGTCGTACTCGGCGCGCAGCGGGTAGAACGACTCGCGGATGTAGAAGGGGTAGAGCCGCCCGGTGGCCTTGAGCCACGCGAGGAACGAGAAGCGCGACGTCGGGTCGGCCATCGTCACGAGGTCGGCGAGGAACGGGACCTGGATCGTCGCGCCCTCGAGCATCATCCCGTGGTGCCAGGCGAACCCGTCGCGGCCGTCGAGGAAGACCGCGTCGAGCCCGAGCGGGTCGGCGAGCGCGGCGAGGCCCAGGTTGAACGGGCCGATGCCGATGCCGACGAGGTCGTGCGTGCGGGTCTGCTCGGCGGCGGTCATCGGGCCACCGCCGCCGCGTCCGCGACGAGGTCGTCGCCCTCGACGAGCGCGGCACCGGCCGCGCGCACGAGCTCGAGCACGCCGGCGACGTCGTCGAGCGTCGTGTCGGGGTTGAGCAGCGTGAGCTTGAGGCAGGGCCGCCCGTCGACCACGGTCTTGGCGACGAGCGCGCGTCCCGAGCCGAACAGCGCGGCGCGGACCTGCGGGACGAGCGCGTCGGCCTGCGCGTCCGGGACCCCGGCGGGCTGGTAGCGGAACAGGACGGTCGACAGCTGCGAGCGCCCGACGAGGACGAGGTCGTCGTCCTCGTCGACCCACCGGTGCGCGGCGGCGGCGAGGTCGAGCACCTCGTCGAACATCGCGCCCAGCCGGTCCGCGCCGAGCGCGCGCAGCGTCGTCCAGAGCTTGAGCGCGTCGAACCGGCGCGTCGTCTGGAGGGACTTGTCGACCTGGTTCGGCTCGTCGCTGTCCTCGGGGTTGAGGTAGTCGGCGTGCCAGGCGACGGGCGCGAGGTCGGCGGGGTCGCGGACCAGGAGCGCGCTCGACGACACCGGCTGGAAGAAGCTCTTGTGGAAGTCGACGGTGACCGACCGCGCGCGCTCGATGCCGTCGAGGAGGTGCCGGCGCGTGGGGGAGACGAGCAGGCCGCAGCCGTAGGCGGCGTCGACGTGCAGCCAGGTGCCGTCGGCGTCGCAGACGGCCGCGACCGGGGCGAGCGGGTCGACGCAGCCGCGGTCGGTCGTGCCCGCGGTCGCGACGACCGCCATGGGCACGTCTCCGGCGGCGCGGATCGCGGCGAGCGTGGCGGCGACGCCCTCGGGTCGCAGCCGCCCGAGCGCGTCGACGGGGGCGGCGACGACCGCGTCGGGCGCGAGCCCCAGCAGGAGCGCGGCCTTCTGGACGCTGAAGTGGCTCGACGTGCTCGCGACGGCGCGCAGCCGGGGGAGGACCGCGCCGCGGTCGGTGACGCCGGCGAGCGCGTGCTCGCGCGCCAGCAGCAGCCCTTGCAGGTTCGACTGCGTGCCGCCCGACGTGAAGATCCCGTCCCCGGCGGCGAAGCCGATGCGGCGCGCGGTCCAGTCGACGACGCTGCGCTCGACGAACGTGCCGACGCCCGACTGGTCGAACGTGTCGACCGACGGGTTGACGGCCGCGAGCACGGCCTCGGTCGCGACCGCGGGCAGCACGACGGGGCAGTTGAGGTGGGCCGCGTAGGTCGGCAGGTGGAACCACACGGCGTGCTCGAGGACGAGCTCGTCGACCTCGCGCAGCGCGGCGGGGGTGCCGATCGCCGGCCCGTCGAGGTCGACGGCGTCGACGAGCGCCCGCAGCTGGGCGGGGGTCGCGCCGGAGTACGGCTGGGTGGTGGTCCGCAGGCGTGCGGCGAGCCGGTCGACGGTGGTGTGGACCGTCTCGGCGTAGTGGTCGGCGGTGCGGGACGACAGCAGCTCGCGCACGCGAGGCCCCCCTGGGGTCGACGAAGTGGAGCGCTTCGCGGTGAGGTGGCCCTTACCCAGCGAAGGCTCGCCTAACCTAACGGCGCCTCGGCGCACGTCAAGCCGCGCGCCGAGGCGTGGACGATCCGGGTGAGACGGACAGGCGTCCGGGTCGAGGCCCGGGTGCGTCGCGCGGATCGGCGACGGCGCAGGTCAGGACGTACGGGCGGCGGCGCGAGCGGCCGTCGAGGACCACCCGTCGCGGTGCAGCCGCTCGATCCCGTCGAGCAGGAGGTCGAGCGAGAACTCGAACTCGAACCGGTCGTCGCAGCCGGCCTCGACGACGCTGCCGGGGTCGTGCGACGCCGCGGTCGCGACCGCGACGACGTGCGGGAACGCGGCGACGAACATCGCGGCGGTCTCCTCGTCGAGCGGTGTCCCCGCGGCCGTCGACTCGGTGTGCAGCTCCTGGCTGAACCCCAGCGCACGGCTGCCGAGCGTGTGCATGACGTGGTGCGTGAGGTCGGTCGTGAGGCCGCCGCGCAGCAGGATCGCGATGGTCGCGTCGAGGTGGCCGAGGATCGTCGGCGTCGGCGCCTCTTGCGCCTCGAGCACGCGACGGGCCCACGGGTGGCGCAGCAGCGCGGCGCGCGCGTCGAGGATGCGGGTGCGCAGCGCGTCCTTCCACGGCAGGGCGGGGTCGGTCGGCGGGATCTCGCCGACGACGCGGTCGACCATCGCGTCGAGCAGCTCGTCCTTGTGCGCGACGTGCTTGTAGAGCGCCATCGGGACGACGCCCAGCTCCTGGGCGAGCCGCCGCATGCTCACGGCGTCGACCCCCTCGGCGTCGGCGAGCCCGACCGCGGTGTCCAGCACGCGGTCGCGCGTGAGCGGCGCGCGTCGCTCGTCCGCCATCCGGGTCACCTCCTTGACCGGTGTACACCGTACACCTATGGTCGGTGGACATCGGGTGTACGCCGTACACCTCTTCGACCCAGGAGCACCGCCATGAAGCCCAGCCGTGGGAACGCCGTCGTCGTCGGCGCCTTCTTCGTCCTCGCCGCCGTCGCAGCCGTCGCGGGGCTCGCCCTCTACCAGCCCGCGCTGAGCGACCCGGGGTACGTGCTCGGCGCCGGGGCCGACACGCAGGTCCTGCTCGGCGGGTTCCTCGAGGTCGTCCTCGCGGTGTCCTGCATCGGGACCGCCGTCACGATCTACCCCGTGATCCGACGGCACGCGCCCGCGGCGTCGATCGCGTACGTCGCCGGCCGGCTGCTCGAGGCCGCCGTCATCTGCGTCGGCATCGTCGCGACGCTCGCGCTCGTGACGCTGCGCCAGGACCGCGCGGCGGGCGTCGAGGGGACCGCCGACGACGGTGCGCTCCTCGCCGTCGCGCACGGCCTCGTCGCCGTGCACGACTGGACGTTCCTCCTCGGGCCGGGCCTCGTCATCGGTCTCAACACCCTCGTGCTCGCGTCCGTCGTCCACCGCGCGCACCTCGCCCCGCGCGCGATCACCGTGCTCGGGCTCGTCGGTGGCCCGCTCGTCCTCCTGTCGTCGACGCTCGTCCTGTTCGGGGTGTACGAGCAGGTGTCGCCCGTCGCGGGGGCCGCCGCGATCCCCGTCGCGGCGTGGGAGATGAGCCTCGCGGTCTACCTGATCGTCAAGGGCTACCGCGCCCCGGCACAGCCGCCGGTCGCGAGCGACGTCGTCGACGCGGGTCGCCGCCCCGTCACGCTGCCCGCCTGACCGACGCGTCCGGCGGGCGCGCCGGACCGGCTCTTGCACCCCGTGCGGCTGACCGCCGGACCGCACGACTCACCGGCGCCCGCGCGGGTCACCCCACCGCGCGGGCACCGGGAGAGTCGGACGGGCGATGTCAGTGCGCGTGCCGCCCCGCCGCCGACGTCAGCTCGTTCGGCGTGACGTCGAGCTCGGCCGTCCGCCACACCTCGCCGGTCGCGACGTCGACCGCGAGCACCCGGTTCGTCGCCGGGTCCGTGACGTAGGCGGTCCGGTCGAGGACGTGCAGCGTCGGGCGCGGCTCCTGCCACTCGTCGGGCTCGGTCCACGCGTCGACCAGCGGGATCGAGCGCGTGAGCGTCCCGGCCTCGGGGTCGATCACGTGCAGCGACCCGTCGGTGCCGAGGACCAGCGCCTCGCCGTCGTGACCGCGGCCGAGCGAGCGGAAGGTGTACGACGCGGGCAGGTCGACCAGGCGCAGCGACGCGGTGCGGGTGTCGACGAGCGACACGCGCGTCGGCCGCTCGAGCTCGGCGTCGGGGTCGGACTTGTAGTCGCCGAGCACGACCGCCGACTCCTCGCTGCCCGCCTGGTTGCCGATGCGCCCGTACGCGTCGGGGCTCGCGACCTTGGTGATCGTGTCCTCGCCGACGACGACGAGGCCGTCCTGGCAGCCCACGACGACCACCTCGTCGGCGGCCACCGCCTCGCCGTGCACGCCGGGGCACGCGTCGGTCGCGGCGACCTCGGCGTCGTCGGCGTCGAGCAGCCGCACGCCGCTGCGCTCCTCCTCGGTGCCGTCGGACACCACGAGCGCGTCGTCGCCGCGCAGCACCGCGACGCCGTGGTGCGGCGACGGGGTCGTGTACGTGCGGGTCACGGCGTCCTCGCCGCCCGCGACGTCGTGCACGTCGAGCACCGTGACCTCGCCGGTGCCGTCGTCGAACAGCGCGACGCGGTCGCCGTGCACCACGACGTGCCCCGGCTTCTCGGCGGTGTAGGTGACGTCCGTGAGCGCCGGGTCGGCGGTCCAGTAGTGGGCGTGGTCGCCGTGCTCCTCGGCCCAGGTGCCCGCGTCGAGCACCTGGAAGCCCGCGTCGGTCGACACCATCACGTGCCGCCCGTCGCCCGCGGGGTTGACGCGCAGGAAGCCGTCCTTCTCGATGCGGTCGACGGTCTCGAGCGTGTCCGCGTCGAGCACGAGCAGGCCGCCGTCGTACGTGACGACGAGCCGGGGCTGGTAGGTCGCGGCCTCGGCGGCCCCGCTCGACGGGGTGCTCCCGGTCGCGGTCGACGCGGGGGTCGCGTCCTCGGCGGTGCCGGCGCACGCGGCGAGCAGGACGAGGGGGAGCGCGGCGGCGGCCGCGCGGGTCGCGCCGCGGAGGCGGGGGCGGGCGTGGGTCTGGGTCATGAGGTCGTCAGGTGCCGTGCGGCGGCACCGGCTCCTTCCTGGTCGTGGTGCGACGCGGCTGCGTCACGACCAGGACCGTAGCAGACGATGACTATCGTTCTCATTAAGGCCCGCGATCGGCCCGGTGGGTCGCCCCGAGGGCGCAGACGACGTCGTCGACCGGTCCGACCACGGGCCGACGTGGTCGCGGCACACCGCGCCCGCGGACTGACGCGACGCACCGGCGCGCGGACCTAGCGTCGGGGCCGTGACCAGCACCGTCGACCTCCCCGGCGTCGCCCCCGCGCGCCGCACCACCGCGACCCTCGCCGTCCTCGGGCTCGCCGCGGTGCTCGGGCTCGCCTGGGGCGTCGCCACGTCGTTCCTCCAGACCGTCCTGCCCGCGCCGTTCGCCGGGCTCGCGAACGCCGTGTCCCCGTGGCTCGTCGTGCCGTTCCTCGTCGGCGCCCGCGCGCGGACCCGACCCGTCGCCGTCGTCGCGGGCCTGCTCGCGTGCGTCCTGCAGGTCGTCGGCTACTACGTCACCGCCGACCTGCGGGGCTTCGGGCTCTCGCTCACCTCGATCGCCGAGTGGATCGTCACGGGAGTCGTCGGCGGACCCGTCTTCGGGCTCGCCGGCCACCTCTGGCGCACGGCGACGGGACGCCTGCGCGGGCTCGGCGAGGCGCTGCTCGTCGCGGTCTGGGCGACCGAGGCCGTGGTCTCCTACGGCATCCGGCTGCACCACGTCGGCGACGCGCTCGTCTTCGGGTCGGTCGCCGTCGCGCTGCTCGTCACCGTCGGACGCCGACCCGGGCCGCTGCGCGCGACGCTCCGGTGGCTCGCCGTCACCGTGCCCGCCGGTGTCGCCGGGATGCTCGCGCTCGAGCCGCTGCTGCGCGTCGTCGGCT
>NZ_JAAXOY010000630.1 GCF_012396155.1 Cellulomonas septica
AGCCGGCCACGTCCGACGAGGTCCGCCACGGCGTCGGTCGCGGGCCGGGCGACGACGTCGAGCGGCGACGCGAGCTGCTCGACGTGCGCGCCCGCGGACAGCACCGCGACGCGGTCGCCCATGCGGACGGCCTCGTCGATGTCGTGCGTGACGAGCATCACGGTCGTGCCGACCTCGCGCTGGATGCGCGCGAACTCGGTCTGGAGACGGCGGCGGCCGACGGGGTCGACCGCACCGAACGGCTCGTCCATGAGCAGCACGGGCGGGTCGGTCGCGAGCGCACGTGCCACGCCGATCCGCTGCCGCTCGCCGCCCGAGAGCTCGTGCGGGTAGCGGCGCGCGTACTTCGCGGGGTCGAGGCCGACCAGGGCGAGCAGCTCGTCGACGCGGGCCGCGGTGCGGTGGCGGTCCCAGCCGAGCAGGCGCGGGACGGTCGCGACGTTCTGCGCGACGGTGCGGTGCGGGAACAGGCCGACGTCCTGGATCACGTAGCCGATGCGCCGCCGCAGGGCGACCGGGTCGGCGTGCGTGACGTCGTCGCCCTCGAGCAGGATGCGGCCCGACGTCGGCTCGACGAGCCGGTTGGCCATCCGCAGCGTCGTCGACTTGCCGCAGCCGCTCGGTCCGACCAGCACGAGCACCTCCCCCGGCCGGACGTCGAGGGAGAGGTCGTCGACGGCGGCACCGCCGCGGCCGTGGGCGGCGGGGTACTCCTTGCGCACGTGCTCGAACGCGATGGCGGGCTGGACCACCCCCCGGACGCTACTGCCCACGTCCGACGCCCGCCTCCCCCGGGCGTCGACGCAGGTCGGCCGAGGGGTCGCGGACCGGACGCCGGGTGCGCCTGTCGGTGGTCACGGTTACCGTCGGCGGATGCTGTCAGCAGCACAGCCGGACAACCCGTGGTTCTCGTGGGAGTACCTGCAGCGCAACGCCGACGACGTCCTCGGCGCGCTCGGGCAGCACGCGTCCCTCACCGTCCAGGCTGTCGTCCTCGCCTCGCTCGTCGCGCTCCCCCTGGGCGCGTGGGCGCACGTGCGCCCGCGCTGGGCGGGTCCGGTGCTCGGCGTCGCGGGCGTGCTCTACACGATCCCGTCGCTCGCGCTGTTCGCCGTCCTCGCGCCCTACACGGGCATCGAGCGCACGACCGTCCTCATCGGGCTCGTCGTGTACGCGCTGCTCGTGCTCACGCGCAACGTCGTCGTCGGGCTCGAGGGCGTCGACCCCGCGGTGCGCGACGCCGCGCGGGGCATGGGCTACGGGCGCGCGCGGCTGCTGCTCACGGTCGAGCTGCCGAACGCGCTGCCCAGCATCGTCGCGGGCCTGCGGCTGGCGACGGTCACGACCGTCGCGCTCGTGACCGTCGGGGTCGTCGTCGGCTACGGCGGGCTCGGGCAGCTGATGTTCCGGGGCTTCCGCTCCAACTACCACGCCGAGATCATGACGGCGACGGTGCTGTGCCTGCTGCTGGCCCTCGTGTGCGACCTCGTCCTGGCCGGCGTGGGACGGCTCGTCACGCCGTGGGCGCGCACGGCGCGGCCGGTCTGAGGGGGGCGACGCGTGGAGATCCTGGCCGAGGCGTTCGCCTGGCTCAACGACCCGCTCAACTGGACGGGCCGCAACGGCGTGCTCGCGCTCACGTGGGCGCACGTCGTGGTGTCGGTGCAGGCGGTGCTCCTGGCGGCGGTCGTCGCGCTCCCCGTGGGGCTGTGGCTCGGGCACCGCGGGCGGGGCGCGACGGTCGGCGTGGTCGTCGCGAACACCACGCGCGCGCTGCCGACGCTCGCCCTGCTCACGCTGCTCGCCGCGAGCGGCCTGTTCGGCAACCCCGCGACGGTCATCGCGTGCGCGGTGTTCGCCGTGCCGCCGCTGCTGTCCGGCGCCGTGACGGGCCTCGGCGAGGTCGACCTGGGCGTCCGGGACGCCGCGCGCGGGGTCGGCATGTCGGGCACGCGGCGGCTGTGGGCCGTCGAGCTC
>NZ_JAAXOY010000631.1 GCF_012396155.1 Cellulomonas septica
TGGGCGACCAGACAGGCGCCGTGCAGGTCGTCGCCGACGTCGTCGACAACCTCGCGCAGCACGGCCTCCCGCCGCTCGTCGACGCCGTCGCGCTCGTCGACCCCGCCGCGCTCGCGCCCGTCGACGGTCAGGTGGACCTCGACCCGCTGCGCAGGGCCGCGCCGCAGGTCGTCGGGGCCGACACCGCCGTGCAGGCCGCCGTGCAGCAGCTCGACGCGATCGACACCTCGCGCCTCGTCAGCCAGCTCGCCGGGCCCGTCGACGAGCTGCGCACGCAGGTCGACGACGTCGCCGCGACCACCGCGACCGCCGCGCGCGCCGCGACCCTGCTGCCCACGATGCTCGGGTCCGCCGAGCCGCGCACCTACCTCGTGCTCGTGCAGAACAACGCCGAGCCCCGCGCGACGGGCGGCATCCCGGGCACGGTCCTGGTGCTGCGCGCGCAGGACGGGCGCCTCGACGTCGTCGACCAGCGGCGCGGTGGCGACCTGTCCGGCCTCGCCGCGCCCGCGCTGCCGCTGAGCGACACCGAGGACGCGCTGTTCAGCCCGCTCGTCGGCACCGACATGCGCGACATCACGTTCACGCCGGACTTCCCGCGGTCCGCCGCGCTCGCGCGCGCGATCTGGCAGCAGGAGGTCGGGGGCGACGTCGACGGGGTGCTGTCCGTCGACCCCGGTGCGCTCGCGCTCGTCCTCGGGGCGACCGGTCCCGTCGGGCTGGCCGACGGCAGCACGCTGTCGCGCGACAACGCCGTCGCCGAGCTGCTCAACGGCGTGTACCTGCGGTTCGAGGACCCGGCCGACCAGGACGCGTTCTTCGCGTCGACCGCGGCGACCGTCTTCGGCGCCGTCGCCGGCGGCCAGGGCGACGCCGGTGCGGTCGTCGACGCGCTCGCGCAGGCCGCGCGCGAGGGCCGGCTCATGCTGTGGTCCGCGCACGCCGAGGAGCAGGAGCTGCTCGCGCCGACCGTCCTCGCGGGCGCGCTGCGCGGTCGCGACGGCGAGGACTCGCCCGTCGTCGGCGTCTACCTCAACGACGGCACGCAGGCGAAGATGGGCTACTACCTCGACCTCGACGTCGCGGGTGAGGTCGCGGAGTGCCGGCCCGACGGGTCGCAGGTCGTCGACCTCACCGTGACGCTCACGTCCACCGCGCCCGACGACGCCGCGACGCTCCCCGAGTACGTCGTCGGGCCCGACCGTGTCGTCCCGCCCGGCGAGGTCGCGACCAACGTCCTCGTGTATGCGCCGTCCGGGGGATTCGTCGAGACGGTGCGGGTGAATTCCGAGGAGTCGGGGGTCCTCGCCCAGGTGCACGACGAGCTCGGGGTGGTCGCGCGGACATTCACCCTCGCTCCCGGACAATCCGGCACTCTGGATCTCGAGATCGTCACCGGAAAGTCCTCCACGGGCGACGTCGTGGTGCGTTCCACGCCCTTGGCCAGCGGTTCCGGGCCCACGATCCTTGCTTCCGGTTGCTCCAGCGAATCGGTACGGTGACGCCGACCCATTTCCAGGGTCACAGGCGGGGAAACGCCCGAAAAGGTCATTCCGTGCCGTCGTCGTCCGTCCCATGCTGGGGGAGCACCATGAAGACCCGTCGCGCGCTCGTCACCGCTGCCGCCGCCGCAGCCCTCGTCCTCGCGCCGTCCGCCGCCTTCGGCTACGGCGCCGAGAACTACCAGGACAAGGGCACCGTCTCCGACTCGACGCCCGCCGCCGGCGAGGCCTTCAAGGTCACCGTCAAGGGCCCGGCGAAGACCAACGTCACGCTGACCGTCACGACGCCCGGGTCGGTCCCGGTCGACTCCGTGACGATCGCCGGCACGAAGTCGTTCACCAAGCTGACCGATGCCGCCGGCAACGCCGTCTTCTCCGTCACGCTCGCGCAGCCCGGCACGTTCTCGCTCGTCGTCACCGACGCGGCCTCCGGCGCCGTCCTGTCGACGCAGGCCGTCACCGTCGCCGGTGCCGCCGCCGCTGCCGGGACGCCCGCGGCCCTCAGCTCGACCGGCTCGAACGCCCTGCCGATCGCCGCGGGTGCGGGCGCGCTGCTCGCC
>NZ_JAAXOY010000632.1 GCF_012396155.1 Cellulomonas septica
GCCCGAGCAGTGACGCCGCGGTCCGCCCGCGGCACCGCACGGACCACGACGGCCGGCTCCCCGGGGTGGGGGCCGGCCGTCGTCGTGCGGATCGTCGGGCCGTCGTCGTGACGCCCGTCGTGCGGATCGTCGGGCCGTCGTCGTGACGCCCGTCGTCGGGGAGCGTCAGGCGGGCGTGCGGTCTCCGGCACGCGCCACGACGAGCGCCGCGAACGTGCGGGCGATCGTCTCCCCCGCCCGCGCGACGGACGCGTCGTGCTGGGCCGTCGCGGCGTCGACCGCGGCGGTGTCGACGTCGTCGTGCAGCTCGGCCCACGCGTGCAGCGTCGCGGGCGACGCCTCGGGGTGGAACTGCACGCCCCACGCCGACCCGACGCGGAACGCCTGGTAGGGGTACTGGCGCGAGTGCGCGAGCCACGTCGCGGTGCGCGGCAGGTCGACGATCGCGTCGGCGTGCATGCTCGGCATCGGGGTCGACCGGTGGTCCTCGGGCACGCTCGTCTCGACCAGGGCGCCGACGAGCGCGTCGCCGACGGCCTCCGGGCGCCAGCGCACGTCGACGACGCCCGACTCGCGTCCGGGCGGGGCGGCGACGTGCACGCGCCCGCCCGCCGCGACCGCGAGCAGCTGGGCGCCGAGGCAGATCCCGAGCGTCGGGACGCCGGCCTGCACGGCGTCGGCGAGCAGGGTGCGGGTGGCCGGGATGCCGGGCGCGTCGTCGGAGAGCGCGGACATCTGGCCGCCGAGGACGAGCAGGCCGTCCAGGGTGTCGGCCGGGGGCAGGGGCTCGCCGAGGTCGGCGCGCACGAGGCGCACCTCGACACCGTCGAGCCAGCCGGCGAAGCGGTCGAGCGGCACACCGGCGTCGAGCTGGACGACCGTGAGCACCGGGGCGTGGGGGGACGTGGCAGTCACGAGGCAGCACCGTACCCGCTGCGCGACCCGCCTCACCCGGGTCCTGTGGACCGTCCGGGGCGTCGGCCCACGTCAGCACGTGACGCGCGTCGCAGGTTCCACCCCCTCAGGCCGGGTCACGGCGCGCCGATGGGACGAACGGCGTCGGGCAGAGGCGTCGTCCTGATCCCCGCACCCGAGAGGTCTCTCCGTGCTGCGTCCTTCCCTCCCCCGACGGCTGCGCGCGGTCGCGACGACCGCCGCGCTCGTCCTGGCCGCCGCCGTCGGCGTCTCCGCGCCCGCGAGCGCCGTACCCGACGGCTACCCGATCGCCGACGTCCCCGCCACGGGCTCGGTGCAGACGAACATCCCGGTGACGGTGGTCTGCCCGTTCGTCGAGGACCAGCCGTGGACGATCGCGTCCTGGGTGACGTCGGAGGGCAGCGGCATCCTCAAGACCGCGCACGGCACCCTCGCGGACGCCCAGATGGTCTACAGCGGCTCGGTCTGGTTCTCCTCGCCCGCGCCCACGGGCTACGTCGACGTGCGGTGCGGGTACGAGGACGGCGACGGTCGCGAGACCTGGGTGTCGTCCGGGCGCTTCCCGATCTCGGTCGCCGCACCGGTCGTCGCGACGACCACCACGGTCGCCGTCGCGCCGTCCGTGACCCTGCCCGCCACGCTGCCGGCTACCGCCACCGTGGCCACGAGCGGCGGTGCGGTCACCACCGGCTCCGTCCAGTTCTCCGTCGACGGCGTCGACGTGGGTGCGCCCGTCGCGGTCGACGCGCACGGCGAGGCGCGCACGGACCTCGGGGCGCCGGCACCCGGCCACCGCAGCGTCTCCGCGCGCTACCTCGGTGCGTCGGGCTCGGCACGGACGGCATCCGCGACCTGTGGTCGCCGTTCGGCGACGGCGACCTGCTGCGCATCGCCCTCGGCTTCGCGCGCCTGCACGGGCTGCGCACCGACGACGACCTCACCGGTGCCGTCCGGCTCGCGACGTCGTCCGCCGCCGCGTTCGTCGGGCGCGACGTCCACGACCTCGTCGTCGGCGCGCCCGGCGACCTCGTGCTGCTCGACGCCGAGAACGTCCCCGACGCGCTCGTCCGGGTCCCGCCGCGCTGACGTCCGACCCGGACCCGCGCGTACGGGACTGGGCGTGC
>NZ_JAAXOY010000633.1 GCF_012396155.1 Cellulomonas septica
ATCGGGCGGGGACCTGCCACGTCGCCCGGTCCGGCCGGCGCGACCGGGCGGCGCGGGATCCGTGGGCCTGCACCCACCCGATCCGTGGGCCTGCCCCCTGGGGCGGTGCGGCGGCCCGTCCCTAGCGTTCCGGGCGTGAGCCTCCACCCCACCACCACCCCGGTGCTCCCGGCACCCCTCCCGCCCGACGGGCCCGGGCCGGTGTCCCCGTCGACGCCGCGCTCCCTCGCACCGGACCTGGCCCGCGGGCTGCTGCTGCTGCTCATCGCCTCGGCGAACGTGTGGGGCTACCTCTGGTCCGACGCCGGGTCGAACGCCGCGGGCGGGCGGCCGGTGGGCGGCTCGTCGCTGGACCACGCCGTCGACGGCGTCGTCACGCTGCTCGTCGACAGCCACACCAAGCCGATGTTCGCGATCCTCTACGGCTTCGGGCTCGCGACCATCGCGGCCCGGCTCACCGCGCGCGGGGCGGACCACCGGACGACGCGCGGCGTGCTCGGGCGCCGCGGTGTCGCGCTCGTCGTGCTCGGGCTCGCGCACGCGACGCTGCTGTACGGCGGCGACATCCTGGCGCCCTACGGTGCCGCCGGCCTGCTCGCGCTGCTGTTCCTGCACCGGTCGCGCGCCGCACTGCTGTGGTGGGCCGGCGTGGCGTACGTGGTCTCGATGAGCGCCGGCGCGGTCGCGCTGCTCGCCCCGTCCGACCCCGGCGGCGCGACCGGGCCGACCACGACGACCTACCTGTCCTCCGCCGTCGAACGCCTCGCCGCGACCGCGACCGTCACGTCGCTCTACACCGTCACGCTGATGTTCGTCCCGCACCTCGTGGTCGGGATCCTCCTGGCCCGCAGCGGCTGGCTCACGCGGCCGGCCGAGCACCGCCGCCGGCTCGGGCAGGTCGCCGTCGTCGCCGCCGCGGTCAGCCTGGTCGGCAGCGCGCCCTACGCGCTCGCCGTCGCGCAGGTGTGGCACCCGGACCACACCGCCCTCGCGGTCGCCGAGCTCGTCCACCACGTCAGCGGCGACGTCATGGGCCTCGGCTACGTCTGCCTGTTCGGCTGGCTCGCCGCGGTGTGGGCCAGCCGGGCGCGCCACGGGCTGGTCACCGCCGTCACCGCCGTCGGCGAGCGGTCGCTCACGTGCTACCTGCTGCAGTCCCTGCTCTTCGCGCCGCTCCTCAGCGACTGGGGGCTGGGCCTCGGCAAGCACCTCTCGACGACCCAGGCGGCGCTCCTCGCCGTCGCGGTCTGGCTCGTCACCGTCGCGGTCGCCGTCGCCCTGCAGCGCGCGGGACGACGGGGACCGTTCGAGGTCGCGCTGCGGCGGGTCGCCTACGGACGGGCCTGATGGGGCGTGACGCCCACGACGGCCCGCGCGTCGTCGGGGGTCGTCGTCGCTCGGCGCCGGTCCGGCTCGGTGACGGTCCGGCTCAGCGGCGGCCCGCGCGGTCCACGTCGACGGTCAGGCGGATCGTCACGACGTCGCCGAGCTCGATCCGCTCGGCCGCGCGCACGGCGTCGCGCAGCGGCACGAGGTAGCCGCCCTGCTTCGGGAACAGCGACGTCGTCCAGTGCGTCGCCCCGACGTCGACCGCGACCGGGATGACGCCCCAGCCGTAGCTGACCAGCGACGACGCCGCCCGCAGCTCGGCCGCCTCCGGCTCCGGCACCGCGACGAAGTGGAAGGGCGCCGGACCCTTCCACCAGAACACCTCGCCGTCGAACTCGAGCTCCACGCGCCCATCCTGCCGACGTCGGGACGGCCGGACACCTGGTTCGTCGGGCGAACACCCGCGGGGTCGCCACGAGCGCGGCCGGGACTGGTCGTCGGCGCGACGCATCCCGGTCGATCGACGCGGCCACGGGCGACGCGGACGGGCGACGAGACCGACATGGTTGCCGTCCGGGGTCCCGGAGCGGCAACCATGTCGGTCTCGACTGCGGTCGGGCCGGGCTACAGGCCCGACCGCGGGACGTCAGGCCGCGGTCAGCGGCGGCGCAGGACGAACCGGGCCGCGCGCGCCGTCGCGAACGTCGGGTTGCGGCGAGCGACGACGGTCG
>NZ_JAAXOY010000634.1 GCF_012396155.1 Cellulomonas septica
CGAGGAGGTCGCGCGGGCCGACGAGCGCGAGGGCTGCCGCCGCGATCTCCTCGGGCTCGGGCAGCCGCCCGGGGCCCGTGTCGGCGCCCGTCAGCCGGCCGCTCGCGGGGTCGAGCACGTGCACGCCGCGACGGCGCAAGGTCTCGACGTTCGCGACGGTCGCGGCGTGCTCCCACATCTCGGTGTGCATCGCCGGCGCCATGAGCACCGGGCAGCGCGCCACGAGCAGGGTCGCGGTGAGCAGGTCGTCGGCGCGGCCGGTCGCGGCCCGCGCGAGCAGGTCCGCGGTCGCGGGGGCGACGACGACGAGGTCCGCCGTCTTGCCGACGGCGACGTGCACGACCTGGTCGACGTCCTCGAAGACGTCGGTCGTCACGGGCTGCCCGGACAGGGCCTCCCACGTCGCGCGCCCGACGAACTCCAGCGCGGCGACGGTCGGCACGACGCGCACGTCGTGCCCCGCCTCACGGAAGAGGCGCAGCAGCAGCACCGCCTTGTACGCGGCGATGCCGCCCGCGACGCCCAGGACGATCCGCATGGGGCGGTGCCTCAGCCCTCCGTGGCCTCGGAGGTCAGCAGGCCGGCGTCGATCTCGCGCATCGCGATCGACAGGGGCTTCTCCTGCGGGCGCGTGTCGACGAGCGGGCCGACGTACTCGAGCAGGCCCTCGTTGAGCTGCGAGTAGTACGCGTTGATCTGGCGGGCGCGCTGCGCCGAGTACAGCACCAGGGCGTACTTCGAGTCAGCGCGCTCGAGGAGCTGGTCGATCGGCGGGTCGGTGATGCCCGTGGGGGCGGCGACGGTTCCGGACACGATGGTCTCCCGTGAGGTCGATGGGGGGGTGCGGCGCGGAGGCCGCGGGGCGGAGCCTGCCCACGATCCTACCTGGTCGCGATGCCCATCACCCGGACCAGCTCGTCCGTGGCCCGGTGCACGTCGTCGTTGACGATCACGGTGTCGAACTCCGACTCGGCCGCGAGCTCCACGCGGGCCGTCGCGAGGCGCCGCTCGCGCTCCTCCGCGTCCTCGGTCCCCCGCCCGACGAGCCGGCGCTCGAGCTCGGCGAACGACGGCGGGGCGAGGAACACGAAGTGTGCGTCCGGCATGGACGCCCGCACCTGGCGGGCGCCCTGCAGGTCGATCTCGAGGAGCGCCGGCTCACCGGCGGCGAGCCGACGCTCGACGGGCTCACGAGGAGTGCCGTACCGGTTGCGTCCGTGGACGACCGCCCACTCCAGCAGGTCGCCGTTCTCGACCATGCGGTCGAACTCGTCGACGCTGACGAAGTGGTAGTGCACCCCCTCGACCTCGCCCGGTCGCGGCGGCCGCGTCGTCGCGGACACCGACAGCCAGACCTCGGGGTAGCGCGTGCGGACGTCGGCGGACACCGTGCCCTTGCCGACGGCGGTGGGTCCGGCGAGAACGGTCAGCCGGGCGGGCGTCGTCGTCATGGGTGGTGCGGTACTCCTCGTGCGCAGCGGTGACGGGCGACCGTCACCCGAAGCGGTCGACGAGCGCCTTCACCTGGTGGGGTCCGAGGCCGCGGACGCGCCGCGTCTCCGAGATGCCGATCTCGGAGATGATCGCACGAGCCTTGACCTTGCCCACACCGGGCAGGGACTCGAGGAGCGCGAGCACCTTGAGCTTGCCGATCGTCTCGTCCTTCTGGCCCTGCTCGATCACCTCGGACAGGGTGCCCTGCGAGTACTTGAGGCGGTTCTTGACCTCGGCACGGGCCTGCCGGGCGGCGGCGGCCTTCTGGAGCGCTGCGGCTCGTTGTTCGGGAGTCAGCGGAGGAAGAGCCACGCGCGTCACCTTCTCGTCAGTGGGCCAGCGATCTCGACGGATGCGCAGGATCGTGACAACGAAACTAGCGAGGCCCACCGAGGTCGGCAACGCGGACGCGCCGGAGCGACCTGCGAGGACGCCCCTTCGGGCAACCATCCCACGAGTGCCCGGGGCGCCTGCGCGCGCACGCTGCCGCACCGGCACCCGGGGTCCTCGGATGCCGGTGCGGCGGCGGTGTGGCTCAGGCGAGCGCGGCGGCGGCCTCGTCCG
>NZ_JAAXOY010000635.1 GCF_012396155.1 Cellulomonas septica
CAGCAGGACGCCGTCGGCCGTGACCGGTACGCGCTGTTCTCGCGCGCGTTCCTCGGCGCGACCGTCGACCTCGAGGAGACGTACGAGTGGGGGCTCGAGGAGCTCGCGCGCGTCGTCGCCGAGCAGGAGGCCGTCGCCGCGCAGGTCGCCGGCCCGGGCGCGACCATCGAGCAGGCGGTCGCGGCCCTCGACGCCGACCCGTCGCGCACGCTGCACGGCACCGACGCGCTGCGCGCGTGGATGCAGGAGACGTCCGACGCCGCGATCGACGCGCTCGACGGCGTGCACTTCGCCATCCCCGACGCACTCAGGACGCTCGAGTGCCGCATCGCCCCGACGCAGACCGGCGGCATCTACTACACCGGCCCGAGCGACGACTTCACGCGCCCCGGCCGCATGTGGTGGTCCGTCCCCGCCGACGTCACGACGTTCAACACCTGGCGCGAGAAGACGACCGTCTACCACGAGGGCGTCCCCGGCCATCACCTGCAGATCGGCCAGGCCGTGCACGCGCGCGACACCCTCAACCGGTGGCGCCGGCTCGCGTGCTGGACCTCGGGCTTCGGCGAGGGCTGGGCGCTGTACGCCGAGCGGCTCATGGCCGACCTCGGCTTCCTGGACGACCCGGGCGACCGGCTCGGCATGCTCGACAGCCAGCGCCTGCGCGCCGCGCGCGTCGTCTTCGACATCGGCGTGCACCTCGGTCTCCCCGCTCCCGCCGAGTGGGGCGGCGGCACGTGGGACGCCGACAAGGGCTGGACGTTCCTGCGGGCCAACGTCAACATGCCCGAGTCGTTCGTGCGGTTCGAGTGGACCCGCTACCTCGGCTGGCCCGGTCAGGCGCCGTCCTACAAGATCGGCCAGCGCCTGTGGGAGCAGACGCGCGACGCGGCGGCCGGTGCGGCGCGCACGCGCGGCGACGCGTTCGACCTGCGCGCGTTCCACGCGACGGCCCTCGAGCAGGGCGCGCTCCCGCTCGACGTGCTCAAGCAGGTCTTCGCGACGTCCTGACGGCGTCCGTGCACGACACGAGGGGCGGCACCCGGGCGATCCGGGTGCCGCCCCTCGGTGCGTGAGCGGTGGGCCGGCGCGTCAGCGCTAGCCGGCGCGTCAGCGCTAGCCGGCGCGTCGGCGATGGGCGCGCGTCAGAGCAGCGACCAGCCGTAGCCGAAGAACACGAGCGCGGCGAGGACGACGAGCACCGCGATCGTCACGAACCAGTCGTTGCCGGCCGCGACGAAGCGTCGGGCGCCCGGGCCGAACCGGCCCGGCAGGTTGAGATGCCCGTCCCTGATGTTGATGCGCGTCAACCCGGCCCACACCAACGTGGTCGTCACGGTGATGAGCAGGCACCACGGGCACAGCGCCTTGATGTCGGTGTAGGCCTCGTAGAACAGCCACCACGCGAAGAGCAGACCGGCGGTGTAGACGACCTCGGCGGCGAGCATGAACCAGCGCGGGAACAGCACCCCGCCGATCATCGCGACGGCCATCGTGAGGACGACCGCCTCGGCGGCGATGCCGAGGAACGCGTTCGGGAAGCCGAACAGCGACGCCTGCCAGCTCTTCGCGACGGTCGCGCAGTTGATGACGCTGTTGATGCTGCACCCGAGCTCGGCGTCGGCGTCACCCGCGAGGACCACGGCCTCGATCGACAGCACGAACGACGTGTAGAGGCCGATGGCGCCCGAGATCGCCATCTCGATCGCGGTGCGCCGCCGCCACGCGGCCGGGGCGGGCTTCAGCAGGTTCGGGTCGTCGTCGACGAGCTCGTCGTCGTCCCAGTCCTCGTCGTGCTCGTCCACCGCCGCGTCGTGTGCGGCCGCGCTGGTCGCGTCGTTCACCGGGCCTCCTCGGGTGTCGGTGCGCACGGTCGACCCGCCGCACCCGCTCGGGGCCCATTGTGCCCGCCCGACCTGTGCGATCGGCCCGACCTGGGTCCCGGTCTGCGGCGTTCTCCCTCCCCCGGCTGCGGGGCTCGGTCGACAACCGGCTCGCGCGCGGTCCGCCCGCGCCCCGCGACGCGCACGGGCCCGCGACGGCCCGACGAACTAG
>NZ_JAAXOY010000636.1 GCF_012396155.1 Cellulomonas septica
GCACGGCGCCGTTCCGGGTCGAGCAGGCGTGCGCGCGCGAGCACGAGCACGCGGACCCGGAGACGACGGAACCCGCCGGGCCGAGGCCTCGACGGGTTCCGCGCGTGCGATGCGGTCAGGTCACGGGCTGGCCGGCGGGGTCGCCGACGGCGGCGCACCGCACACGATCTTGTTCTGCGGCTTGTACCGCCACGAGTTCGTGTCCGTGTCCTTGAGCTCGCCGTTCAGGTACAGCTTGCGCGTCACCGTCACCGAGAAGCCCGGGTTGCCCGCCGACTGCGGCTCGCACGTCGCGGACTGCGAGTACACCGTCGTCGGCGACACGACACCCGAGCGCGGGCTCGTCGTCGACTCGACCGTCCAGTACTTCGTGCCCCAGATCCGCACGTACACGCGGCCGCCCTCGACCCACGACTGCACCAGCGCGCCGTACGGCGTGTTGTTCTTCCAGCGCATGTCGAGCGTCCCCGTGAAGATCGTCGCCTCCCGGCCCTCCGGGTAGCGCGCGAACCACTCGCTGTGCGGCTTGTGCTCGATGTCCTCGAACCCCGCGAAGTGCGCCGCGTTGTACGTCGTCGTCGAGATCTGCGACAGACCGCCGCCCCACGCGTCGACGTGCTCACCGCTGACGATCGCGCCCGCCTGCACGAAGCCGTGCGCCGCGTCCACCGGGCCGAGCGCGTCCGTCAGGCTGAACGTCTCGTCCGGGCGGATCAGCGTGCCGCTGATCTTCGACGCACCGTTCGCGATGTTCTGCGTCCGGCGCGGCTCCGACGTCAGCGGGGTCGAGAACTCCGAGACGATCTCCTTGATGCCGAGCGCCTCGAGCTCCGCCGTCGACTCGGCCGGGTCGGCCTGCACCAGCTCGACCGTCGCCGACCGCGCGCTCGCCACGGCCGCGTCCGCGACCGCCGTCGCGAGCGACGCCGGGTCCAGCGTCGTGCCCGGCGTGCCCGGCACGATCACCGGCGCCCCCGACGACAGGTCGAAGTGCGCGTCCTCCGACGCCGTCAGCAGGTCCGGCAGGTCCTCCAGGACCGCGGCGCTCAGCGCCTCGCCGTTCATCTGCAGCACGAGCTCGCCGTCCACCGGCACGAACGACGCGTTCGCCGTCACGACCGCCGGCTCGAGCGTCGTCGACCGGTCGCCCACCGTGACCGACACGGGACCCGACGCGACCTTCTGCGCGACCTCCAGCGCCGCGTCCGTCTTCTCCTGCGTGATCGCCGGCTCGACCGTCGTCGTCGGCAGCGCGAGCGGACGGGCCGCGTCGAGCCAGCCCTCGTGCAGCACCTGCGTCGCACCCTCGACGTCCAGCTCCCAGCCGTCCGCCGCCTGCGTCGCGTTCGCCGTGCCGTCCGCGAAGACGATCGTCCCGTCGACCGGCGCGAGCACCAGTGACGAGCCGAGGTTCTCCAGCGCCGCGGAGAGCGCCGCGTCGTCGACCTGGGTCACGGGCTGCCGGGCGCCCACGCCGACGATCTGGTCCCACAGCCGCAGCGGGTCCGCCAGGTCCACACCCGTCATGCGGTCGACGGTCGCCTGCGGGTCGAACACCAGACCGGCCGTCGCGGGGTCCACCGTCGCCTGCACGTCCTGCGCCTCGACCGGGACCGGCTGCGTGGCCGCGTCCGCGAGGGACTCCTGCAGCCGGGCCACCGCCTCCTGCGACGACAGGCCGCCCACGTCCACGCCCGCGACCGTCGCACCACGCGGCACCCGGTCCGCGAGCGCGAACGACGCGCCCACGTACAGCCCGCCCAGCACGACCAGGATGCCGGCGATCACCAGCACCGGCCGCACCCACCGGCGACGACCGTCGTCCGGCTCGAACACGTCGAGCGGCGACTCCGCGCGGTCGTCCTCGTCCTGCGGGACGGGCCCCGACGCGATGCGCGGCGCGAGCGGGTCCGGACCGCGCGATCCGACCGGGGCGAACGCCCCGCCGGGCGCGGCGACAGCCGCGGGACCTGCACCCGTGGTCGCCGCACCCGCGGGACCTGCACCCGAGGTCGCCGAACCCGCGGTCGCCGCACCCGCGGTCGCCGTAC
>NZ_JAAXOY010000637.1 GCF_012396155.1 Cellulomonas septica
TACCGCCTCGCGGACCCGTTCGGCACGCTCGGCGCGCTCGGTGGCGCGGCGCACGACCCGTCGGGGCCGCTCGGCCAGGCGCTGACCGCGGCCGGGGTCGACGTGCACGCCTACCACCGCCCGGTGCGGCTCGAGCCGTTCGGCGTCGACGCGACCGACGCGCGCAGCGACGACGTCACGTGGCAGGTCGGGGAGGTGACGGTGGTCGCGCGTCATGCGCCCGGGCACACGGAGGGGTCGACGCTGTACGTGCTCGACGCGGGCGACGAGCAGCCGGTCGTGCTCACGGGCGACGTGCTGTTCGCGGGGACGATCGGCCGCACCGACCTCCCGGGCGGGGACGGGCCGACCATGGCGCGCACGCTGCGCGAGGTCGTCGCGCGGCTCGACCCGCGTGCCGTCGTCGTCCCGGGGCACGGCCCGACGAGCGACATGGCGACGGAGCTCGCGACGAACCCGTTCCTCGTCCGCGGCTGACCGCTGCGCCCGGCGCCCTCGTCGTGCCGACCGGCAGGCCAGCGCCCGGGCGACGGAATGCGGGCGCGACCGCCGCGACGGGTCTGGAAGACTTCCGCCCCATGGCGCGACCCACACCTCTGTCCGGATTCCCCGAGTGGCTGCCCGACGGGCGCATCGTCGAGCAGCACGTGCTCGACGTCCTGCGGCGGACGTTCGAGCTCCACGGGTTCGCGGGCATCGAGACGCGTGCGGTCGAGCCGCTCGACCAGCTGATGCGCAAGGGCGAGACCTCGAAGGAGGTCTACGTCCTGTCGCGGCTCCAGGAGGACCCGGAGAACCCGGACCGCGGCGGCCGGCTGGGCCTCCACTTCGACCTCACGGTGCCGTTCGCGCGGTACGTGCTCGAGAACGCCGGGCACCTCGCGTTCCCGTTCCGGCGCTACCAGATCCAGAAGGTGTGGCGTGGCGAGCGCCCCCAGGACGGCCGGTTCCGCGAGTTCGTCCAGGCGGACATCGACGTCGTCGCGGCGGGTGACCTGCCGTACCACTACGAGGTCGAGCTGCCGCTCGTCATGGCCGACGCGCTCGGCGCGCTGCGGGAGATCGGCCTGCCGCCCGTGCGGATCCTCGTGAACAACCGCAAGGTCGCGGAGGGCTTCTACCGCGGCCTCGGGCTGACCGAGGTCGACGCGGTGCTGCGCAGCATCGACAAGCTCGACAAGATCGGCGGTCCGGCGGTCGCGGAGCTGCTCGTCGCCGAGGCGGGCGCGACCCCGGAGCAGGCGCAGGCGTGTCTCGAGCTCGCGTCCGTGCAGGGCGACGACGAGTCCGTCGTCGACGTCGTCCGTGCGGTCGCCGCGCGGCACGGTGCCGAGCACGCGCTCCTCGACGAGGGCCTCGCCGAGCTCGGCGCGCTCGTGCGCGCGGCGGCGCAGCGGGCGCCGGGCGTCGTCGTCGCGGACCTCAAGATCGCGCGCGGGCTCGACTACTACACGGGTTCCGTGTACGAGACGGTGCTCGTGGGGCACGAGCAGCTCGGGTCGATCTGCTCCGGCGGGCGCTACGACACGCTCGCGTCCGACGGTGCGACGTCCTACCCCGGGGTCGGTCTCTCGATCGGCGTCTCGCGTCTGGTGTCGCGCCTGCTGGGCGCGGGGCTGGTCCGCGCGACGCGCTCGGTGCCGTCGGCGGTGCTCGTGGCCGTGACCGACGAGGCGGACCGGTCGCGGTCCGACGCGGTCGCCACCGCGCTGCGGTCGCGCGGGATCCCCGTCGAGGTCGCGCCGTCGGCGGCGAAGTTCGGCAAGCAGATCCGGCACGCCGACCGTCGCGGCATCCCGTTCGTGTGGTTCCTCGGGCAGCCGGACGGCGACGAGGGCGACCAGGTCAAGGACATCCGCTCGGGCGAGCAGGTGCCCGCCGACGCCGCGTCGTGGGCACCGCCCGCGGACGACCTGTGGCCCCGCGTGGTCCCGGCCGAGGCCTGACGCTCGCGGCGCCCGTCCGTGCGTCGTCGTGACGCGGACCCGCGGGTCCGTGCGTGCCGTGCTGC
>NZ_JAAXOY010000638.1 GCF_012396155.1 Cellulomonas septica
CCTTCGCCGCGCCGTAGGACCCCGCGCCCCGCAGCGCCGCCACCGACGACACCGCCACGACGCGACCGCCCGGCCGCGGGAGGTGCGGCAGCAGCGCCTCCCCCAGCAGGACCGTCGTCAGGACGTTGAGACGGAAGTCGTCGACCCACAGGCGCGCAGTCGCGGCGAGGTCGTCGCCGTCGGGCTCGAGCATCCCGCCCGCGTTGAGCACCAGCACGTCGACCGGGCCGCCGTCGAGCAGCCGGACGGTCAGCGCCGCCACCTCGTCGGGCTCGCGCAGGTCCGCCGTCTCGACGTCGGCGACCGCCCTGCCTGCCTCGGCGTCGATCGCGGTCGCCGCCTCGCGCAGGACGTCCTCGCGGCGCCCGACGAGCACCACGCGGTCCCCGTCGGCCGCCAGCCGTCGCGCGACCGCGCGCCCGATGCCCGTCCCCCCGCCCGTCACGACCGCACGTCGCATGACCGCCTCCTCGTCGACGCGGGACACCGTGCCACCGCTCCGCCGGTCACGCCAGGGCGGAGCGGTGGGCGCTCAGCTCGCGAGCTGGACGAGGTTGCCGCAGGTGTCGTCGAGCACGGCCGTCGTCACGGGCCCCATCGCCGTCGGCGGCTGCACGAACCGCACGCCCGCGGCGGTCAGCCGCTCGTACTCGGCGTGCACGTCGTCGACCCCGAACGACGCCGCGGGGATGCCGTCCTCGACCAGACCGGCCTTGTACGGGCCGACGACGGGGTGCTTGTCGGGCTCCAGCAGGAGCTCGACGCCGTCGGGGTCGGCGGGCGAGACGACGGTGAGCCACCGGTCCTCGCCCAGCGGGACGTCGTTCTTCGGCACGAAGCCGAGGACGCGGGTGTAGAAGTCGAGCGCCTTGGCCTGGTCGTCGACGAAGACGCTGGTCACGGTGAGGCGGATCATCGGTCGGTCCCTCCGGGGGTGTGGGTGTCGCTGGGGGTGCTCCCGCCTGTGCCACCGACGTCACGGACCGGCCAGCGGCGCGTGATCTCGGCGAGCGGGGACGTGTCGAGGTGGTGCAGCTTGTACCGGCCCTCGCGCCGGACGACGACCAGCCCCGCGGCCTCGAGCACGTCGAGGTGCTGGGAGATCGCCTGCCGGGTCGACGACAGGCCGTGCTTCATCGCGAGGCGCGAGCAGATCTCGAACAGCGACTGCCCGTCGCGTTCCTGCAGCTCGTCGAGGATCACGCGGCGCGTCGGGTCCGCGAGCGCCTTGTACACCTCGTCGGGCATGGCACCGTTATAGGCAAGTCGGCACTTGCATGTCAACGGATGCGGGTTCGTCGTCGATTCCGGCTACCGCCGCGCGTCATCCCGGTGCACGGTGTCCCTGGACGCCGGGCCGACCCACCTCACCGACCCGGCACACCGCCGGCCCGCACGCCCGACGAGGAGCTGACATGACCGACGACCGCGACCGCTGGATGGTCCTGCTGTACGAGGACGAGAACCTCTGGGCGACCGCCACCCCCGAGCAGCAGGAGGTGTACCTCGTCCGGCACCGCGACTACGAGCAGAACGCCGCCGAGCACGACGTCACGATCCTCTCGAGCGACGCGCTCCGGCCGACCGTGCACGCGACCACGCTGCGACCCGGCGAGGACCGGCTGACCACCGACGGGCCGTTCGCCGAGACCACCGAGCAGCTCGGCGGCTTCTACCTCGTCGAGGCCGCGTCGCAGGACGCCGTCGTCGACCACGCCCGTCGGCTCCCGCCGTCGTACACGATCGAGGTCCGGCCCGTCGCGATCCTCGACTTCTGAGGCGGTGTCGATCGGGGCACGGCTCCCCCGTCATCCCGTCGACACCCCGCACCGCCAGGAGGCCCCGATGCCCACGCAGCCCCGCCGTCCGCGCACCGCGCCGACCGGCACCACGACCACGGTCCCGGGTGCGTCCGCATGAGGTTCGTCGTCCTCCGCTACGGCGGCACGTCGACGCGGCCCGCACGCGGGACCGACCTGCTCGACGAGCTCACGACCGGCGGGCTGCGCGGCACGCGCAGGGGTCCGCAGCCCGCCGGTCCGGGCACG
>NZ_JAAXOY010000639.1 GCF_012396155.1 Cellulomonas septica
GGACGGTGTGACCCTCGACGTACTCCATGACGATGAACGGCACGTGCGCGACGACGCCCGTCGGCTCGGTGAAGACGTCCTCGCCGGTGTCGTAGACCGCGACGATCGCGGGGTGGTTCAGGGCCGCAGCGACCCGACGTCCTCGCGCAGGTCGTCGTCGACGGGCCAGTCCGTCGGGTGCAGCAGCAGCGCACGGTTCTGGTCGCCGCCGATCCCGCCGTGCGAGCCGACCTGCCCCTCGAACGCGTGGATGTGGCCGCGGTCCGACACGGTCGACACGAGCAGCAGGTCCCCGGAGTGCGCGAGCCGGGCCGCCCGCACGAGGTCGGCGCGCCCGCGCGGGCCGTAGTGCGCGAGCGGGTCCTCGCCCTCGGGCTCGACGTCGTCCTGCTCGAGCAGCACGAGGCCGCGCGCACCGATCGCCACGAGCCCGCGGTCGCGCGTGTCGGCCACGACGACGCCGACGGTCGGCACCGCCGCGAGCCCGACGACGAGCCCCGGCCAACGCTCCTGCAGGTCCTCGAGGACGAGGCGGTGCGACGCGTGCGGGAACCACACGAGGCCGAGGTTGCCCGAACCCACGACGACGACCTCGGGCACCTCGCCGCCCGCCGTCGCCTCCCCCGCGTCGCGCGCTCGGGCGTCGGGACCGACGACCGTCGCCGTGCGGCCGCCGCCGAACGCGGACGTCAGGAGCGCGTTGAGCGGACCCCAGTCCTCGCCCGTGCCGCTCTGCACACCCGGTGCGGCGGGCGTCGCCATGAGCGCGCGCACGGTGTCGAGGAGGCTGCGGCCCTCGACGTCCTCGAACGTCGGGCCGAGCGCCTGCCCGTGGTCGGACAGCACGACGACCCGGTAGGAGCGCGGCGCGACGGCGCACACCGCCTCGAGCGTGCGCAGGACCCGGTCGAGCCCCTCGAGCGAGCGCATCGACTCGGGTCGCGTCGGGCCGGCGTGGTGCGCGATCTCGTCGTAGTCCACCAGGTCGACGTAGATCGTCGGGTCGCCCCGCATGAGCGCCTCGGCGACGAGGGACGTCGACAGGTCGCGCATCAGCACGTTCGTGACGCCCCGCAGCACGACGTACCACCCGCCGCGCGAGATCCGCGGTCGCACGTCGCGCACACGCTGGCGGCGGGCCTGGTAGAGCTCCTTGACCATCTCGCCGAGCGACAGGCTGACCGCGCGCGCGAGCACGAACGGGCTCGCGAAGAAGCGCAGGAACGACGGTCCCGGCCCGAGCCCGGCGCGCTCGCCGTCGGGCCCGCGGCTGCGCGTGCGGCTCATCACGACGTACGCCGACGCGGCGTCGCCGGAGAACATGGTCGACACCGCGGTGCCGCCTCCCGCGAGCAGTCCCTTCCCGGTCGTCAGCCGGGTCTCGACGAGCGCCGCGTCGACCGGGTGGTTCGTGACGACCAGCCGGCCGAGCCCCCGGTCCCACCAGCGGAACGCCGGGATCTGCGTCGAGTCGCCGTGCAGGAGCCCCGCCTGGCTGGCGGGCGTCGTGGACGGGACGCGCGCCCACCACTGCTCGAGCCGGTGCGTGCCGTCGGTCAGCCAGCGCTGCACGGTCGGCGCGAGGCCTGCCTCGATCGCCTGCTGGAGCACGGGCTCGGCGACGCCGTCGAGCTGCACGACGAGCAGACCGGCCTGGCGCGTGCCGTCAGGCACCGTCCCCGACCGGCGGGCGTGCCGTCGCGCGCGTCGGAGCACGTCGGCGATCACGTAGTCGCTGTCGTTCGCGCCCCACACCCAGCGGGCTGCGGCCATGACGACCGCCGTCACGACGAGGACGGCCGCGGTGTCCCACGCCGAGTCGAGCTCGATCCCGGGGGCGTACGCGAGCGCGACCCAGGCGACCGCGACCTGCACGACGAGCCCGGCGACCAGCGCGCCCATCGCCCCCGCCACGGCTGCGAACCAGCGCAGCGGCGCGCGCAGGAGGAGGTCGCCGACCGCGACCGCGAGCGCGACGACGACGACCCCGAGCGGGGACTGCGCGGTCACCCCGTCGACGAGCGCGATCGCGACGCCGAGGCCGTCCT
>NZ_JAAXOY010000064.1 GCF_012396155.1 Cellulomonas septica
GCCATGACCACGCCGCCGTCGACCGCGAGCGCGACGATCGACGCGGCGCGCGGCCTGGTCCCCGCGCGGTGGGCGCAGCTGCGCGAGGACGCGCCCGACGTCGCGACGCTGTTCGCGGACGACGCGGCGCTCGACGCGTGGCTCGCCTCGGTGGACGGCCTGCTCGCGACCTACTTCTCGCTCGAGGACCCCACGCGCCTGCAGCCGCGCGAGCGCGAGCTCATGGTGAGCGTCGAGCTCGAGGACGGGCCGCAGCTGCGCGGGATCGTCGACCGCGTGGACGTCGCGCCGAACGGCTGGGTGCGCGTCGTCGACTACAAGACGGGGAAGTCGCCGCGGCCGGGCTTCGAGGGCGGCGCCCTGTTCCAGATGCGGTTCTACGCGTACGTCATCTGGCGCTCGCGCGGCGTGCTGCCGAAGCTGCTGCAGCTCGAGTACCTGGGCGACGGCACGGTCCTCAAGCACGAGCCGACCGAGCCCGAGATGCACACGCTCGAGGCGCGCGTCCGGTCGATCTGGGGCGGCATCGAGGACGCGGCCCGCAGCGGCGACTGGCGCCCGCGCACGTCACGGCTGTGCGACTGGTGCTCGTTCAAGGCGCAGTGCCCGGCGTTCGGCGGCACGGTCCCGCCCGTGCCCGAGGGCGCCGTCGAGCGGTCGATCGGCGTCACGCCGCCCGCGCCGGCGCCCGTCGGCTGACAGCATCGGTCCGTCCGTCCGAGCCGCCCGCCCGTCCCCGCGTCAGCCGGCGGGACGCAGGTCGAGCACGTCGCCGTCCGCGATCCGCGCGAGGTCCTCGAGCGTGAGGTCCGCGAGCGACGCGACCCGGCTCAGGCCCGGCCGGTCGGCGAGCTCCTGCATGACCTCGACGCCGATGACGTGCGCGCCCGACGCGACGGCGGACGCGACCCCCGAGTGCGAGTCCTCGACCGCGACGCACCGGTCGACCGGGACGCCCAGCAGGCGTGCGGCGAGCAGGTAGGGCTCGGGGTCCGGCTTGAACCGCTCGACGTCGTCCGCCGAGACGACCACGTCGAACAGCCCCACGGTCTGCGCGAACGGCTCCGCGAGCACCCGGAACGACGACGTCACGAGCGCCATCGGCACGCCTGCGCCGTGCAGGGCCCGCAGGATCTCGAGGGCACCGGGCTGCCACGGCACCTCCGCCGCGACGCCCGCGCGGACGCGGCCGTTGAGGAAGTCCGCGATCTCGTCCGCGGTCAGGTCGACACCGCGCGCCTGCAGCGCGACCACGGCGGCCGACATCGGGTTGCCGACCATCGCGGCGCCGTCCTCGTGGGTCCACACGCCGCCGTGCGCCTCGACGATCTCGGTCTCGGCACCGATCCAGTACGGCTCGGTGTCGATGAGCGTGCCGTCCATGTCCCACAGGACGGCGGCGGGCAGGGGGCGGGAGGGTCCGGACGTGAGGGGCACGTCCTCCATGCTACGGACCGTGCGAGGCGCGCCGGGCTGCGCGTCCGGTCGGGGCGGCGGGGACGACGCGTCCTAGGCTGGGCAGATGAGTGAGCACGCACCCGCGGACCTCCCGGACGACGAGCCGGTCATGCTCGCCGCGTTCGAGGGCTGGAACGACGCGGGCTCGGCGGCCACCCACGCGCTGCAGCACCTGCACGAGGCGTGGGGCGCGGAGCAGGTCGACGAGCTCGACCCGGAGGAGTACCACGACTTCCAGGTCAACCGTCCCGTCGTGGGCGTCGGCCCGCACGGGCGGCGTGAGATCACGTGGCCGACGACGTCGGTCGCGGTCGTCGAGACCCCGCGCAGCGGCCGTCGCGTCGTGCTGGTGCACGGCATCGAGCCGTCGATGCGCTGGCGGCGCTACTGCGCCGAGCTGCTCGACATCGCGGCGGGTCTCGGCGTGAAGACGGTCGTGACCGTCGGGGCGCTGCTCGCGGACGTGCCGCACACGCGTCCCATCCCCGTGAACGCGACGAGCGAGGACGCGGACCTGCGGGATGCCGTGGGCCTCGAGCCGAACACCTACGAGGGCCCGACGGGCATCGTCGGCGTGCTCCAGCACGAGGCCGCGGCGCGCGGCATGCAGGCGCTGTCGCTGTGGGCGGCGGTCCCCCACTACGTCGCGCACCCGCCGTCGCCCAAGGCGACGCTCGCGATCCTGCACCGCATCGAGCAGCTCGTCGGCGAGCCCGTGCCGCTGGGTGAGCTGCCCGACGACGCGGCCGCGTGGCAGGACGGCGTCGACGAGCTCGCGGGCGAGGACAACGAGATCGGCGAGTACGTCCGGCAGCTCGAGGAGGCCAAGGACACGGCCGACCTGCCCGAGGCGAGCGGCGAGGCGATCGCGCGCGAGTTCGAGCGGTACCTGCGCCGGCGCGACAAGGGCACGGGCGGCTGACCGGCCCGGCGGGCCGACGACGCGACGGCGTCAACCTCACTGAGCCGACGGCGCGACGTCGTCAGCCTCGGCTGGGCCGACGGCCTGACCGCGCAGCCGGACGCTGCGAGCCGACGGCCTGACCCGCGCAGCCGGCTCTGCGGGCCGACGGTCAGAGGCGGACGCCCAGCAGCGCGTCGACCGCGCGGGCGACGAGCCCGGGCGCGCCCTCGACGGGCTCGTGGTCGCCGTGCAGGGCGGTCTTGACCCACGCGTCGACGACCGCGAGCGCCTGCGGGGTGTCGAGGTCGTCGGCGACCGCGGCGCGCAGGCCCGCGATCGTGGACGCCGCGTCGGGGCCGCCGTTGCCGGACAGGGCGCGCCGCCAGCGCGCGAGACGCTCCTGCGCATCGACGAGGCCCGCGTCGGTCCAGTCCCAGTCGTCGGAGTACCGGTGCGCGAGGATCGCCAGGCGCACGGCCATGGGGTCGACGCCCGCGGCGCGCAGCGCGGACACGAGCACGAGGTTGCCGCGGGACTTGCTCATCTTCTCGCCGTCGAGCCCGACCATGCCGGTGTGCACGTGCACGCGGGCGCCGTGGCCGGCGTCGAGGAGCCGGGCGTGCGAGGTGCTCATCTCGTGGTGCGGGAAGCGCAGGTCGGAGCCGCCGCCCTCGACGTCGAACGGCAGGCCGAGGGAGTCGCGTGCGATGACGGCGCACTCGATGTGCCAGCCGGGGCGCCCGCGGCCGAGCGTGCGGCCGTCCCACGCGGGCTCCCCGGGGCGCTCGCGGCGCCACAGCAGCGGGTCGAGCGGGTCGCGCTTGCCCGCGCGCTCGGGGTCGCCGCCGCGCTCGGCGGACAGGGTGAGCATCTCGTCGAGACCCAGCGCGGCGACGGTGCCGAACGCGTCGTCGACGGAGAGGTCGGCGTAGACGTCGCCGGGACCGCCGTCGACCGCGTCGGGGGTCGGGACGGTGTAGGCGGCCCCGCGCTCGACGAGGGCAGCCACCGCGTCGACGACCGCGGGGATGGACTCGACGACACCGGTCCAGGCGTCGGGCGGGACGACGCCGAGCGCGGTCATGTCCTCGGCGTAGAGCGCGATCTGCTCGTCGGCGAGCTCGCGCCAGTGGACGTCCGTGGCGGTCGCGCGCTCGAGCAGCGGGTCGTCGACGTCGGTGACGTTCGACGCGTAGCGCACGTCCTGCCCGGCGTCCCGCCACGCACGGCCGAGCACGTCGAACGCGACGTAGGTCGCGGCGTGGCCGAGGTGGGTGGCGTCGTACGGGGTGATGCCGCAGACGTAGAGCGTGGCGGTCGAGCCGGGTGCGGCGACGACGCGCTCGCCGGTCGACGAGTCGCGCACGACGACGGGCCCGCCCCGTCCGGGGAGCCGAGGGATCTGCGGGGCCGGCCAGGTGAGCACGGGCGGCAGCCTAACCGTCGGGGCGCACCGCACCGGGCGGAGGACCACAATGCAGCCGTGGACGACCTCGCCGGCGTGACCCCCGGCACCGACCCCGTGGACGACGTGCGCACCCTCGAGGACGGCGCGACGTGGGTGGTCGTGCACGACCTCGCGGACCTGCCGCGGGAGGCGGAGCGGCACGGGCTCGGCGCCGACGCCTGCGCGATCCTGCGCCTCAAGGTGCCGGACCGTCGTGCGGCGTCCACGGGCCAGCCGGTGCGGGCGCACGTCGACCGGACCATGGACGGCACGCTCGTCGTGACGGCCCCGACGCTGTCGTACGACGACGCCACCCGGCAGGTCAGCACGGGAGCGCTCGTCCTCGTGGTGGGTGCGTCGGTGGTCCTCACGGCGGAGAGCGGGACCGCGGACGTGGTGGGGCGCACCGCCGCCCGGTTGGCGAACGGGCCGCGCGTCCCCGACGAGGGCGTCCTGCAGGTGCTCGCCGCCGCGCTGCTGGCGCTCGTCGCGACCGCCGGGGACGTCGAGGTCGAGCTCGGCGACGCGGTCGTCGCGACGGAGTCGGAGGTGTTCGCGGCCGTCCCGTCCGGGGACCCGGTGCAGCGGATCTACGACCTCAAGCGCGAGATCGCGGAGGCGCGGCGCGCGCTCGGTCCGGTCACGTCGGTGCTGCCCGAGCTCGTCGCGGACGCGGCCGACGGCCCGGACGGCGAGCGGACGCAACGCTGGCTGCGGCGCGTGCAGACGACCGCCGACCGCGTCGACGACCACCTCGACGGTCACGACCGGCTGCTGGGCGACATGCTCTCGGCGCACCTGTCGCGCGTGTCGGTGCAGCAGAACGAGGACATGCGCAAGATCTCCGCGTGGGCGGCCATCGCCGCGGTGCCGACGCTCGTCGCGGGCATCTACGGCATGAACTTCCGCCACATGCCGGAGCTGTCGTGGACGTACGGCTACCCGGTCGCGCTGGTGGGCATGGCGGCGGTCTGCTGGTGGCTGCACCGGTTGTTCCGGCGGTCCGGCTGGCTCTGAGCGGCCGGTGGGGTCACGCGGCGACCGGTGCCGGGCGCGGACGGCGTGGACCGGTCAGGGCGTGACGGCGGGCATCGGGTCGAGGACGCCGGTGAGCAGCAGCAGCGCGACGAGCGCGGCGAGACCGAGCCGGTAGACGACGAACGGCGTGTAGCTGAAGGTCGAGACGATCTTGAGGAACACGATGATGACGAGGTACCCGACGACGAACGCGACGAGCGTCGCGAGCAGCGTCGCGCCGGCGCCCGCGGTGCCCGGCGACGCGTCCCCGCCGACCGCGTTCGCGAGCTGGTAGAGCCCGGAGCCGAAGACCGCGGGGATGGCCAGCAGGAACGAGTAGCGGGCGGCCGCCTCGCGCGTGTAGCCCATGAGCAGGCCACCGGTGATCGTGCCGCCCGAGCGCGAGACGCCGGGGACCAGCGCGAGCGCCTGCCAGAGGCCGAACTTCACCGCGTCGCGCGGCGTGAGCTCGTCGAGCGTGCGCCGGTGCGCACCGCGCCGGTCCGCCCAGCCGAGCACGAGCGCGAACCCGGCGAGCGTGAGGACGATGAGCCAGAGGTTCCGGAAGGCGTGCTCGATCGGGTCCTGGAACAGGAGCCCGAGGATCACGATGGGGACGGACCCGAGCGCGATGAACCACGCCATGAGCGCGTCGTGGTCGGCCTGCTCCCCCACCGGCATGCCCATCCGGGCGCGCAGGTCGGTGCCGCGGTCGCCGCGCACGTGCCGCCACCACGACGAGCAGATCCGCGCGATGTCGCGGCGGAAGTAGAGGAGCACCGCGGACTCGGTGCCGAGCTGCGTGATGGCCGTGAAGGTGGCGCCCGGGTCACCGCTGCCGAGCAGGTCCCCGACGATCCGCAGGTGCGCGCTGGACGACACCGGCAGGAACTCCGTGAGCCCCTGCACCAGCCCGAGGAAGATCGCCTCACCTGCACCCATCGCGTCAGCCACGAGGCGCAACGATAGCCGCGGAGCCTCCCCCGTCGGGCACGTGCCCGACGTTAGGGTGACGCACCATGGAACAGCTCCACCTCGGCCGCACCGGCCTGCGGGTCTCCCGGCTCGGTCTCGGCACGATGACGTGGAGCCGCGACACGGACGAGCACGAGGCGTCGGAGCAGCTGCGCGACTTCGTCGACGCGGGCGGGACGCTGGTGGACACGTCCGCGTCGTACGCGGACGGCGGCGCCGAGGAGCTCATCGGGGCCCTGCTGGGCGACGTCGTCCCGCGTGAGGACGTCGTGCTGTGCACCAAGGCGGGCGTGCGCCGCACGTCGGCCGGCGGCGTCGTCGACGCGTCCCGCGGCGGGCTGCTCGACTCGCTCGACGCGTCGCTGCGGCGACTGCGCACCGACCACGTCGACCTGTGGCTCGTGCAGACGCCGGACCCGCGCACGCCCCTCGACGAGACCGCGACGGCGCTGCGCCTCGCGGTGAGCAGCGGGCGGGCCCGCTACGTCGGGCTCGCGAACCACGCGGGGTGGCAGGTCGCACGCCTCGCGTCGCTGCTCGAGCGCGACCCCGGCCTCGCTGCCGTCGAGGTCGAGTACTCGCTGCTGCAGCGCGGCGTCGAGCGCGAGGTCGTGCCCGCCGCCGCGGCACTCGGTCTCGGGGTGATCGCATGGTCGCCGCTCGGTCGCGGCGTGCTCACCGGCAAGTACCGGCGCACGATCCCCGCGGACTCGCGCGCCGCGTCACCGCACCTCGCGGGGTTCGTCGAGCCGTACCTGTCGCGCGAGTCGGCCGCGGTGGTCGAGGCCGTCGCGACCGCGGCGTCAGGGCTGGAGCGGCTCCCGCTCGAGGTCGCGCTCGCGTGGCTCACGGGTCGTCCGGGCGTGAGCTCGGCCGTCGTCGGGGCACGCACGGCCGCACAGCTGCGCGCGTCGCTCGGCGCACTCGACCTCGAGCTGCCCGAGGAGCTGCGGCGGGCGCTCGACGAGGTGAGCGCACCCGACGTCGGCTACCCCGAGCGCTTCTGACCGGGCGCCCAGCCCGGGATCCCGGCCGGGTCGTGGGACGTGCCGCGGGTCAGCGGGTGCCGAGGCCCGTCGGCTCGTCCGCGAGGTCGTCCGCGTCGTACTCGTCGTCCTCGTCGCCCGACCACTCGTCGTCCTCGTCGTCCTCGTCCTCGTCCTCCTCCTCGGCGAGGTAGAACGGGGTGGCCTCGCCGTGGACCGTGCCGAGCGCGTCGTCGTAGACCTCGAAGGCGTCCGCCAGGACGTCGTACGCGTCGTCGACCGCCGGGTCGTCCTCGCCCTTGCGCGCGACGACGGCGTTGTAGTGGGCCTCGAGGGCTGCGATCAGGCGGTCCAGCGCGGCACGCGGGTCGACGGTCATGCGACGACCGTAGCGCCGCGCGGGGCACAATGGCACCGCGTAGGGTCCATTCGGCACGAGGTCGGACGAGACGACGCACGAGCGGTCGGGACGGGGTGGCGGATGGCAGTCGGGCGCACCGGGACGAAGCGTGACGCATGGGTCGCCCAGGGCGGCCAGTACGAGTACCGGGTCCTCACCCTCCCGCGCACGACCAGCCGCAACGACGCACGTCGGCTGCTCACCGAGCAGGCCGAGTACGGCCGCTGGGAGCTCGCGCGCACGGTCCTCTACGCGGGCGGCGAGCGACGCGTGTGGCTGCGCCGCAAGATCATCCGCGTCCGCAGCACCCTCACGGGCTTCGAGGACTGAGCCGCCCGGCGACCCCACGGCCGGACGCCGGCTCCGAGGTGCCGGCGGAGACGGTCAGCAGGTGCGCAGGAGGCGGTCGAGCACGCGCGTGCCGAACCGCAGCGCGTCCACCGGGACCCGCTCGTCGACGCCGTGGAACATCCCCGAGAAGTCGAGGTCGGCGGGCAGCCGCAGCGGCGCGAACCCGTACCCCGTGATGCCGAGCCGGGACAGCGACTTGTTGTCGGTGCCGCCCGACAGCGTGTACGGCAGGACGGTCGCGCCCGGGTCCTCCGCGAGCAGCGCGTCGACCATCGCGTCGACGAGGCCGCCCGAGAACGGGACCTCGAGCGCGGTGTCGTGGTGGATCCGCTCGATCTGCACGTGCTCGCCCGCGAGCTCCGTGACGGTCGCGACGAACTCGTCCTCGAACCCCGGCAGGAAGCGGCCGTCGATCGTCGCCTCGGCGCGGCCCGGGATGACGTTCGCCTTGTAGCCGGCCTCGAGCTGCGTCGGGTTGGTCGTGTGGCGCAGCGTCGCGCCGACGAACCGCGACGCGGGGCCCAGGGCGGCCACGAGCCGGTCGACGCCCTCGGGGTTCTCCGGGTCGAACGGCAGGCCGGTGAGGTCGGCGACGCCCTCGAGCAGCGCGCGGACGGTCGGCGTCGGCTGCAGCGGCCACGGGTGGCGACCGATGCGGGCGACCGCCTCGGCGAGGTGCGTGACCGCGTTGTCGGCGTTGACCTGGCTGCCGTGCCCCGCGCGCCCGTCGGCGACGAGCCGCAGCCACGACAGGCCTTTCTCGGCCGTCTGCAGCAGGTACGCGCGGCGGCCGTCGACGTCGACGGAGAACCCGCCGACCTCGCTGATCGCCTCGGTCGCGCCCGCGAAGAGCTCCGGCCGGTGGTCGACGGCCCAGCGCGCGCCGTACGTGCCGCCGGCCTCCTCGTCGGCGAACATCGCGATCACGACGTCCCGCGCGGGGCGGCGGCCCTCGCGGACCATCTGCCGGACGGTCGCGAGGATCATCGCGTCCATGTCCTTCATGTCGACCGCGCCGCGCCCCCAGACGAGACCGTCGGCCTCGACGGCCTCGAACGGGTCGACGGTCCAGTCGGCCGCCCGCGCGGGCACGACGTCGAGGTGGCCGTGCAGCACCAGCGCGGGGCGGGAGGAGTCCTCGCCCTCGAGCCGGACGACGACGTTCGCGCGGCCCGGCTCGCTCTCGAACAGCTCGGGCTCGAGGCCGACCTCGGTCAGCAGGCCCATGACGTGCTCGGCCGCGGCGCGCTCCCCCGGGCCCGTCCCGTCTCCGTAGTTCGACGTGTCGAACCGGATGAGGTCACGGCAGATCCCGACGACCTCGTCCTGGGCGTCCGGGACGGACGCGGGCGTGCGGGCGGGGTCGGAGGTGGTGTCGGGCATGCGGCCACCGTACCCGGCCGGGTCGGACACCGACCGTGCCGGGCCGACCTGCCCACGGACCGGACACCGCCCCTTGGCGCCGCACGCGCGCGGTGCGACGGTGGACGCGTGACCGACGACACGTCCGCGACGCTGCACGCGTACCTGAGCTACGCCGACGCCTCGGCGGCGGTCGACTGGCTCGTCGCGCTCGGCTTCGCGGTGACCGCGCGGCAGGACGACGAGCACGGGGGCGTGCAGCACGCCGAGGCGCGCCTCGGCGACGCGGTCGTGATGGTCGCGAGCGACGACGCCGCGTACGCCGTCCCGCCGCTCGTCGGCGTCTCGACCGGGTCGGGGGTCTACCTGTGCACGCCGGACGTCGACGACCTGCACCGCCGGGCCGTCGCCGCGGGCGGCACGTCCGTGATCGCGCCCGAGGACACCGCGTGGGGCTCCCGACGGGCGCGCGTGCTCGACGTCGGGGGCCGCGAGTGGTCGTTCGGGACGTACGCGCCGGGTCGCGCCTGGTGAGGCCCGCGCCCGACCGACGCTCAGGCCGACGCGGACCCGGCGACGCGCGGAC
>NZ_JAAXOY010000640.1 GCF_012396155.1 Cellulomonas septica
GGACGACGACGAGCGCCGCCGCGGCGACCCAGTCGAAGACCGTCTTGGCGACGTACTTGGCGCCGGTGAACCGCGGCTCGTCGACGTACATGAGCGGCAGCCCCGAGACGGGCTGCATGGTGACGCGAGGCACGCGACGAGGCCGAGCGCGAGGACGGCGACCGTGAGCAGCAGGGTCTGCGCGACGGCCGTCGAGAAGCCGGCGTGCACGGCCTGCGTCGCCGCGTCGGTGATCTGCCGCGCGACGTCCGCCGGGACGGAGTCCGGGAGCTGCGGTGCGGCCGCGGCGCCCGCGCCGGTCGAGAACTGGTCGGGGTCGACGCGCGAGAAGCCGTCGAGGAACGCCTGGCGCGCCTGCTCGGGCAGCGCCGCGGCCTCGTCCTGCGCGGCCGCGGGGATCGCGATGCCGAGCCGCGACGAGAGCATCGCGACGACGGCCGCCGACCCGATGACGCCGCCGATCTGGCGGTTCGTGTTGAACGCGCCCGCACCGGCGCCCGCGTTGCGCTGGTCGAGGCCGGCCGTGGCGGTCGCGGCCAGCGGCGAGAAGAGCATCCCGGTGCCGATGCCGAACACCGTCATGGGCAGGACGAGCTGCCAGACGGGCACCTCGGGGCGGATGACCGCCGCGAGCCACGCGACGACGACCACGAGGATCGCGAAGCCCGTCGCGACGATCCACTTCGCCGGGACGCGGTCGGACATCCGGCCGGCGACGGGCGCGACGACACCGGACAGCAGCGAGCCGCCGAGGCCGATGAGCGCCGCGTGCAGCGGCGACAGGCCGAGGACCAGCTGGGCGAAGATCGTGAACGGGAAGAAGATGCCGGTCATCGCGAAGGTCACGGCGAACCCGGCGACGTTGGACAGCGAGAAGTTGCGCACGTGGAACAGGCGCAGCGGCATGAGTGCGTCGTCGCCCAGGTGCCGCTGCCACAGCACGAACCCGACGAGGACGAGCACGCCCAGGCCGACGATCTCCCAGATCGTCACCGGCCCGACGACCGTGCCCCAGTCGTAGGTGTCGCCCTCCTGCAGGCCGAAGACGACGAGGAACATGCCGAGCACGGACAGCACGACGCCGAGCCCGTCGAAGGTGCGCGCGTGCGTGGGCAGCGCGGGCAGGCGCCGCAGCGCGAGCCACAGCGCGACGACGCCGACGGGGACGTTGACGTAGAAGATCCACTCCCAGCCGACGGTCTCGACGAGCAGGCCGCCGAGCACCGGGCCGGTGATCGTCGCGACACCGGCGACGGCACCCCAGACGCCCATCGCGGCACCGCGGCGCGCGGGCGGGAAGACGCGCGTGATCATCGACATCGTCTGCGGGGTCATGAGCGCGCCGCCGATGCCCTGCACGGCCCGGGCGGCGATGAGCATGCCGATCGAGCCGGACAGGCCGCACCACAGCGACGCGAGCGTGAACACGACGAGGCCGACGACGAAGACGGGCTTCGGGCCGAACCGGTCGCCGAGGCGGCCGGTGACGAGCAGCAGGACCGCGAACGTCAGCAGGTACGCGCTGTTGACCCAGCCGACCTCGGTGAACGACGCGTCGAGCTCGGTGACGAGGGTGGGGACGGCGATGTTCACGATCGTGGTGTCGATCATGATCATGAAGAAGCCGAGGCACAGCGGCGGGAGCACGCTCCACGGGCTGCGCCCGTGCAGGTCGACGAGCGCGCGGGGCTGCTCGGTGGTCATGGGTCCTCCGGGGACGGTCGGTGCAGGGTGCGGGTGCGGGTGCGGCGCGGGTCGCGGGCGTGGCGTGCCCCGACCCGCGGGGTCAGCGGCTGGGTGCGGTCGCCGCAGGGCGGCCGTGCCGGGCCTCGAGGAAGGCGGCGGGGAACGGGTCGTCCCAGCCGAGGGCGTAGTCGTCGAGCTCGGCGACGGTGCGGTCGAGCCACTCGACCTCGTGGCGCAGGTGCGCGACGTCGTGCTCGACGTCGAGCAGGTGGCGGCGCGGCAGGCCCTGCGCACGCACGCGGGTGTAGGCGGACTCGAGCTCGGCGAGGCGCTCGGCCTCGCGCGCGCGGCGCC
>NZ_JAAXOY010000641.1 GCF_012396155.1 Cellulomonas septica
CGCGACGGTCGGCGCCGACGGGTCGTTCTCGGCGACGGTGCCCGCGTACGCCGCGAGCGGGGACCTGGCGACGCGCGTCGTCGTCGGCGGGTGGGCCGTGCCCGCGGCGTGGTCCGCCCCCGTGTCGTGCGTGGCCGTCGACGACCCGACGCGGACGTGCGAGGTGCGGTGGACCGTCACGAGCGGCACCGTCAACGTCCTGTTCTGGTCGTACCGGTACGTGCGGGTCGCGTGGACCGTGACGAGCCCGTCGACGACCGCGAACGTCACCTGGCGCGTCACGTTCGACACGTCCGCGCTCGCGCCGTTCGTGCCGGAGCGGATCCGGCGCACCGACACGGTCGCGGCGATGCCGACGGCGTGCGCGACGCTCCCCGCGTTCACGCTGCAGGGCGGCACCCCCGTCGGCGGCGCGACGTCGGCGTCGGGGTCGTTCCAGCTCGACGAGCGGCTGCTGCTCGACGTGTACGACAGCTACCCGCTCTGCTGACGACCGCGCGCTAGTCGAGCGGCGTCAGGGCGGGCCGCTTCGGCACGCGCGTGTCGCCCGAGGAGCGTCCGCGCAGGCGACGCGTCGCCCACGGGTAGACGTGCTCGCGGAGCCACTGCGCGTCGCCGCGCAGCTGCTCGAGCCGCGGCGTGGGCGGCAGCGGCGCGAGCGGGTCGTCCCACCGCGCCTCGTCGGGCTCGAGCCCGAGGCCGACGAGCGCGGCCTGCGCGACGCGCGCGTGCCCGTCGGACGTGAGGTGGATCCGGTCGTCGGCCCACATCCGCCAGTCGCGCAGGCTCCGCATGCCCCACAGGTCGACGACGTGCGCGCCGTGCCGGCGGGCGATCGACCAGATGTGCGCGTTGTAGATACCGACGCGCGCGCGGGTGGCCCGCACGAGCGGGCTGTCCGACGCGTCGACGCCGGTGCCGAGCAGCACGTCGACGCCGGCCTCGCGCAGCCGGACGACGGCCTGCTCGAGCAGCCGGGCGAGCCGGTCGACGTCCGCGGCGGGGCGCAGGATGTCGTTCCCGCCGCCGACGAGGCTGACGAGGTCGGGCTTCATCGCGAGGGCCGCGGGGACCTGCTCGACGAGGATCGGCCGCAGCAGCCGGCCGCGGATCGCCAGGTTGGCGTACTCGAGCGGGGTCTCGCCGGCCGCGGTGCGACGCTGCGAGAGGCGCGCGGCCAGGACGTCCGCCCAGCCGCGCGTCGGGGCCTCGGGGCCGTCGGGGGAGTCCCAGAGCCCTTCGGTGAACGAGTCGCCGATCGCGACGTAGCGGGTCCAGCGGGGGGTGTCGGCGGGGGTGCTCACGCGGGCCATTGTGGCGCGATCCACACCGCGCGGCGTCATCGCTGGTCGCCGGGGGTTTGTCTGGACGCTTGTCCAATTCGGTGGGACCAGCGTCCTATCGATGCGTTCGCATGGACCCGCACCCTGGAGGCGTCAACAAGAACGGTTCGCAGCAACGCCCCGGACCGCCCGGGGCCCGGAGGCGGACCAGGAGGTGCACCATGACCACGCAGACCACCCAGAAGAAGGACAACCGGAAGCGCGTCGCCGCGGTCGCCCTCGTCGGGCTCGGCATCGCCGGCCTGGCCACGGCCTCGGCCTCGCAGCTCAGCGTCGCCGCGCAGGACCGCGTCGCGTCCGGAGTCGCGACCGAGGTCGACGGGCTCAAGGGCGCCGTCGCCACCCTGAGCACGCAGCGCGACGGCACCACCCCGCCGGACGCCGCGGGTGCGGTGCCGGTCGTCCTGACGATCGCGCTGTCGGACGTGCCCGCCGGGGTCGACCTCGACGACTGGACCGGCACGGTCTACGTCGGCGCGTCCGACACCGTCGGCATCGCGTTCGACCCCGCCGACCTGCAGCCCATCGCGGGCGGCCTCACCAGCCACGACGAGCTCGACACCGTGTCCGTCGTCCTGGTGAAGAACGCCTGACCCGCCCGTCCTGAGGAGGAAGCCCATGACCACGACCACGCCGCACCCGGCCGCCACGGCCGCGCCCGCGCGGACCCGTGCGCCGTGGCGGCGGGTCGTGG
>NZ_JAAXOY010000642.1 GCF_012396155.1 Cellulomonas septica
GCGGCGGCCTGCCCCACGGCGTCGTGCGACTCCGCCGGCGCCTCGTCGGGCGGATCCGGCGCGGACCGACGGCTCTCGACCACGGTGCCGCGCCTAGACGCCCGCCGCGGGCGGCACCGCGGCAGCCCGGCGGATGCGCACGGCGGTCCGCACGTAGTCGAGACCGGTCACGACCGTCACCAGCACGGCGGCGCCCATCGCGACGGCCGCGACCACCTCGACGGCGGCCGGGAGCTGGTCGAGCGGCAGCAGGTAGAGGCCGATCGCGACCGACTGGAGCACCGTCTTCAGCTTGCCGCCGCGCGACGCGGGCAGGACGACGTACCGCAGCAGGAAGAACCGCATCGCGGTGATGCCGAGCTCGCGGACCAGGATCACGACGGTGACCCACCACGGCAGGTCGCCGAGCCACGACAGCAGGACGAGCGCGGTGCCGACGAGCAGCTTGTCCGCGATCGGGTCGAGCAGCTTGCCGAGGTCGGTGATGGTGCCGGAGCGCCGGGCCAGCCAGCCGTCGAGCCGGTCGGTCAGCGCGGCGACGACGAAGATGCCGGTCGCGACCAGGCGACCCGTGACGGTGTGGCCGCCGTCGGCGAGGAGCGCCCACGCGAAGAACGGGACGAGCACGATGCGAGCCACCGTGAGCACGTTCGCCAGGTTCCAGGCGGAGGGGACGGCGTCGACCACCCGCTCAGCCTAGTTGGGCGAGCGGGCAGCGCCGCGCACGGCCGTTCGGGTGACGCGTGTCATCCGGCCGTGACGCCGCCACTACTGTCCGCGTGTGACCCGCCACGCCCGCGCCGGACGACGCCGGTCGCCCGCCGTGGGCGCGCTGGTCGCGCTCGCGTGCGTGCTGGTCGGCGTGGGTGCCGCGGCGGCGATGACGCCCGCACCGTCGGACGGCGGGATCGTGGCCGGCGCACGGCTCGACCTGCCGCCGGGCGAGACCGCGACACCCGCCGGCAGGTCGGGCGGTCCCGCGATGCCGCCGACCGCGTCGACCGCCCCGACGCCGGATTCGACCGCCGACCCGGACGTGGACCTCACGCTCGTCGCCGCCGGCGACGTCCTCCCCCACCTTCCCGTGCTCGCGTCGGCGCGGAGCGTCGACGGGTACGACCTGTCCCCGCTGCTCGCCGGCCTGGACCGGTGGGTCCAGCCCGCCGACCTCGCGCTGTGCCACCTCGAGGTCCCCGTCGCGCCCGCGGGCACGCGCCCGAGCGGCTACCCGATGTTCGGCTCGCCCGCCGCGATCGCCCAGGGGCTGCGTGCGCAGGGCTGGGACGGATGCTCGACGGCGTCGAACCACTCGGTCGACCGGGGCTTCGCCGGCGTGACCGCGACGCTCGACGCGCTCGACGCGGCCGGCCTCGGCCACGTCGGCACCGCCCGCTCCGCGTCCGAGCAGGTGCAGCCGCAGCTCTACCGGCTCGAGCGCGGCGGCCGCGTCGTCACGGTCGCGCACCTCGCGGCCACCTACGGCACCAACGGCATGCCCGTCGACGCGGACAAGCCGTGGTCGGTCGACCGCATCGACGTGCCCGCGCTGGTCGCGGCCGCGACGGCTGCCCGAGCCGCGGGGGCGGACGTCGTCGTGGCGAGCGTGCACTGCTGCGTCGAGTACCGCACGGAGCCGACCGCGGAGCAGGTCGCGATCGACCGGCAGCTCGCCGACTCGGGTGTCGTCGACCTCGTCATCGGTCACCACGCGCACGTGCCGCAGCCCGTCGAGCGCCTGGCGGGCGGTCCCCGAGGGGCGGGCATGTGGGTCGCGTACGGGCTCGGCAACTACCTGTCGAACCAGGACGAGGCGTGCTGCGCGCCGGCGACGAGCTCCGGGCTGCTGCTCACGGCGCACCTCCGGGCGACCGGTGCGTTCCCCGCGCGGGGCGTCGCCGCGGGGCCCGTCGAGGTCACGGGCGTCGAGTGGACCCCGATCACCGTCGACCGCACGGGCGGGCACCGGCTGCACGCGCTCGTCGACGTCCCGCAGGGCACCGGCACGCTGTCCGCCGCGCAGGTCGCCGACCGCGTGG
>NZ_JAAXOY010000643.1 GCF_012396155.1 Cellulomonas septica
TCGCCGCCGGCGCCGAGGCCGCGCTCACCGGCGCGCTCGCCGTCGCCGCCGGGGTCAGCGTCGCGGAGGCGCACGCCGCGCTGGGGCTGCTGGAGCTCGACGGTCTCGTCCACCGCGAGGGCGCCGGATGGCGCCGCACACGGCCCTGACACGCCGCGCGCGAACGAGCCGGGCCACCGGTGTGGAGCGAGCGTCCGGCGGGTGCGCGACGGCTCAGGATGCAGTGCGGAGGACAGCGTGACCCGTGGGGACGGAGGGGCGCGTCGCGGGGCCATCGGTCGACATGATCGGGACGCGGGGACGGCGGTACGCACGTGGCGTGGGGGCGCGGATGACACCTGCGCGACCGGGCCGCGGTGACACGTGCGACTGGCGCGGGGTGACACGTGCGACTGGGCGCGGGGTGACACGTGGGCAGCCGCAGCGGGTGACAGATGCGCGAGGCAACTAGACGAGTGACGGGCCTCGGGAGTTCCCGCCGCGCCGGATCTCCACAGGACCTGCCGGGTGAATTTCGTCACGGCGGACGGTCGAATCGGACATCGATTCAGACAATGCGTCCACAATCGCCCGCGACTGCGCCGGAGGAGTGAAGTTGCGGCTTGTTCGGCGCGTGTGTTTCCCGTCACCGTAGGGGCCATGAACGAGACGACGGCTCCCCGGGGGCACCGCGGTCCCCGCGCCGACGCCTCGTTCTCGGCATTTCCGATGAATGTCTCCGGTCTTTTCTCGGGTCGTGTCCGCCCGGACGCGACGGTCGGGAACGGCGACGTCGTCGGCGCCGTGCGCACGGCGGCCACGCAGCGCGCGACCACCCCCTCCATGGTCCAGCCGGAGTGCTCGGCCCCCTCACGCGCGCCCGGCCGCGCACGCACGAACGGAGTACCTCGATGACGAGTGCACTGGACGCAGCGCCGTCCCGCCTGCGGTTCGTCGGCACCGCGCCGGTCGGCGTGATCCCGAGCCCCCGCACCGCAGCGCCGGCACCCGTCGAGGACGTCGACGTCGCGTCGGCCCCGGTCGTCGAGCCGCTCATCGCCGAGGCGTGGGACGACTACAAGTCGACCGGCAGCCGTGCGGCGCGCGAGCAGCTGATCCTGCACTACGCCCCGCTCGTGTCCGCCGTCGCGGGCCGCGTCGGCATGCGCCTGCCGAGCACGGTCGAGCAGGCCGACCTCGTGTCGTACGGGATGTTCGGGCTCATCGACGCGATCGAGAAGTACGAGACCGGCCGTGCGGTGAAGTTCGAGTCGTACGCGTCCTCCCGCATCCGCGGCGCGATCATCGACGAGCTCCGGGCGATGGACTGGGTCCCGCGCTCGGTGCGGACGAAGGCCCGTTCGGTCGACCGTGCGTACGCGGAGCTCGAGGCGAAGCTGCACCGGGCGCCGACGGAGTCGGAGGTCGCCGCGCACCTCGAGATCGCGGTGTCGGAGCTGCGCCAGACGTTCTCCCAGCTGTCGACCGTGAACATCGCGGCGCTCGACGAGCTGCTCGGCGGTGGCGAGGACCGTCAGGCGGGCGTCAGCCTCGTCGACACCCTCGGCGACGAGCGCACCGAGGACCCGGCCGGCTCGCTCGACGCGGCGGAGACCAAGTACCTCCTGGCCCGCGCGATCGAGCAGCTGACCGACCGTGAGCGCATGGTCGTCGTCCTGTACTACTACGAGGGCATGACGCTCGCCGAGATCGGCCGCGTCCTCGGCGTGACCGAGTCGCGCATCTCGCAGATGCACACCGCGGCCATGCTGCGGCTGCGCACCCGCCTCGTCGAGGCCGAGCAGGCCTGACGACCCGCACCACCCGTCGAGGCCGACACCGCCTCGTCCCAGGGCGCGTCCGCTCGTCGAGCGGACGCGCCCTGCGCCTCTCGGCGTCGGCCGGACAGGTCGGGCACGCCGAGGATCGCGGGGTCCTCGAGCGGACGGGCCCCGCTGGCGACGGCGAGCGGACGCGCCCCGCTGGTGCCGATGAGCGGACGCGCCTCGCTGGTGCCGACGAGCGGACGCGCCCCGCTGGTGCCGGGGAGTG
>NZ_JAAXOY010000644.1 GCF_012396155.1 Cellulomonas septica
GACCGTGCCGGCGCCGGAGCAGGTGAGGGTGCCGGGCTCGGTGCGGGCGACGGACGCGGGACGTGCGCGGGTGCTCCCGCCCGGTCGGGCGCCGTGGCCCGCGGCGGGGCGACGACGACCGCCCACTCCACGGCCCGCTCGTCGCGCCACGCGGCGTTCTTCGCGTCGATCCACGCGAGCGCCTCGTCGTCGTCGGACATGGACCGGGCGTGCCACCAACGGATCGCGGGGTCGTCGTAGGCGGCGCGCACGGTCGGGACGTCGGCGGGCGCCCAGGGCCGCAGGAGGAGACCGTCGGCGGTGAGCGACGGCTGGGGGCGCACACCCCACCGACCGGGCAGGACGACAGGCGCAGCGAGCAGCGGCACGGCGGAATCATCCCGGTTCGACCCGCCGGACGCAGCACGCCACGCGGGAGGATCCGGTCCGGGTGCGGACGGCGCCGGCCGAGCGGGCGGCGCGCTACTCCCCCACGAGCCCGTCGACGGACTGCCGCAGGAGGTCGGCGTGGCCGTTGTGCCGCGCGTACTCCTCGATCATGTGGACGAGGATCCAGCGCAGCGACGGCGTGGTGCCGTCGGACGACGGTCGTCGGGCGAGGGTGTCGAGCCCGCCGTCGGCGAGCGCCCGTTCGGTGCGCACGCGCGACCGCTCGACGGCGCCCTCCCACAGCGCGCGGAGGTCCTGCGGGGAGTCGGCGCCGGCCGACGTCCACTCCCAGTCGCGGTCGGCGTCCCAGTCGGCGACCTCCCACGGCTCGTCGGTGGGCTCGTCGTGCAGCCGCGCGCCGAACCACTCGTCCTCGACCCACGCGACGTGCTTGAGCAGCCCGCCGAGCGTCATGTCGGTCGGGGCGAGCCGGGCGGTCAGGCCGGCGGTGTCGAGGTCGGCGGTCTTCCAACGCAGCGTCGCGCGGTGGAAGTCGAGGAACCCCAGCAGCGTGGTGACCTCGTCGGCGGCGACCGGCGGCTCCGGGCGGCCCTGCTCGTCGATGACGCTCATGCGCTCATCCTGGCGGACCCCCCGGACGCCGCGGGCGGGCCGACCGCATGGCGGCTGCGGCTGCGACGGCGGGGACGGCGGCTACGACTCCTGCGGCGGGTCCTCCCCGACGAGACCGTCGACGGCCTCGCGGAACAGGTCGGCGTGGCCGGTGTGGCGGCAGTACTCGTCGATCAGGTCGACGAGCACGCGCCGCAGGTTCGGCGACCAGCCGGAGTCGGTCGTGAACAGCGACGGCTGGTCGAGCCCGCCGCGCGACAGGGCAGCCGCCCACCCGGCCCGCGAGCGCGCGACCGCCCGCTGCCACAGCGCGTAGAGCTCCTCGGGGGTGTCGGACGCGGCGGAGTGCCAGTCCCAGTCGGGGTCGGCCTGGAAGTGCTCCTGGCGCCAGGGCTCGGTGAGGTGCTCGCCGTCGACGAACTCGGCCATCTTCATCTCCTCGACGAGCGCGAGGTGCTTGACGAGGCCGCCGAGGGTCATGGCGGACGGCGGGAAGGGACGGCGGAGCGCGTCGGCGTCGAGCCCGCCGACCTTCCAGGCGAACTGCGCACGGGCGCGCTCGAGCGAGAACAGCAGCATCTCGGTCTCGTCGGCGGTCGCAGAGGGTTCGGTGATCCGGGTCTCGAGCGTGTTCTGGGTCATGCGGGCGACGCTAGGGTCGATACCGGACGTTCTGCTTCCGGTTGGAGAATCCGATGCCCGACGCGAGCCCGACCTCCCGCGCGTTGCGCACGCTCGAGCTCATCCAGGGTCGTCCCGGCATCACGGCGGAGGAGCTCGCGGGCGAGCTCGGCGTCACCGAGCGCGCAGCCCGCCGTTACGTCGGCGTGCTGCGCGAGGCCGAGATCCCGGTCGAGTCGACGCGCGGCCGGTACGGGGGCTACCGCCTCGGCCGCGGGGTCCGCCTCCCGCCCGTGACGTTCAGCGCGGCGGAGGCCCTCGCGCTCGTCATGGCGGCGCTCGACGGCCACCACGAGGCGGGCGACCCGACCGGACCCGTCGGTGCGGCGCTCGGCAAGCTCGTGCG
>NZ_JAAXOY010000645.1 GCF_012396155.1 Cellulomonas septica
GGCCCGCGGCCGCCGGAGCCGGCCGCGCGGTCGGCGACGGGCGCGTCCACCGGCTCGTCGTCCTCGGGCTCGTCGGCCGCGGACGTCTCGAGCAGGTCGTCGTAGTCGGCGAACTCGTCGCACGCGGCCATGAGCGCGCGGGACGTCGCCCCGGCGACGCCGATCCCGACGACGTACCGCCCGAGCCGCTTGGCGCGCTGCGCGAGCGCGACGTAGTCGGAGTCGCCGGCCACCACGACGACGTGCGTGACGTCGGGCAGCCGGAACAGGTCCTCGACGACGTCGACCGCGAGCCGGATGTCGGCGCCGTTCTTGAGCCCGGCGGTCACGGGGAAGAGCTGCGTGAGGTCGACGGCGCGGTCGACGAGCTGCCGCTGGTAGGCGGCGTTGGCGGGCACGGACCAGTCGGCGTAGGCGCGGCTGACGACGACCGACCCGAACGACGACGCGTAGTCGAGGATCGCGCCGACGTCGACGCGCGCCTGCGCGAGCCGCTGGGCGACGGGGTCGTCGGCGCGCGCGTCCATGCGGTGCTCACGGGCGCTGTCGCGGTACCAGTCGCCGCGGCGGAACGTCTGGTCGTAGCGCGAGATGACGATGTTGTCGAAGTCGACGTACACGGCGACGCGGGCGGTGGTGGTCTCCGGCATGCGGCCCATCCTGGCGTGCGGGAGTCAGGTCCGCGGCGCGAACGCGTCGGGCCGGGGTGACGGACGTGTCACCCCCACGAGGTGCGGGTGGCTCAGGCCTGCGGGGCGAACCGCGCGAGGTCGGCGGGGACGTCGTCGTGCCGGAGCTCGAACCAGACGGCCTTGACGGCGACGCCGTCCTCCTCGGGCGTGGTGCCCCAGCTGCTCGACAGCCGGTCGATGAACATGACCCCGCGGCCGCCGAGCGCGGTGGGCGGCGGGTTGCGGAGCACGGGCTCGTCACGCGCGCCGTCGGTGACCTCGACGCGCGTGCGGACGTCGTCGACGTCGACGCGGAGCGTCACGGGCGGGTCGGCGTGCGCGACCGCGTTCGTCACCAGCTCGCTGACGAGCAGCACGAGCACCTCGAGCCGGGCGGGCTCGACGCCGGCCTCGACGAGTCGCTCGCGTGCCCACCGGCGCGCCGGCGCGACCGCGGAGAGCGCGGGTGCGACGGACGTCTCGGCGCGCATGCGGGGCCTCCTGCTCGACCTCGTCCGGGGTGACGGTGTGGGGACTCCGCCACGGTTGTGCACATCCGGCGATTCGGCAACTCGAACTCGGCCCTCGGGACGAACCTCCACCCGCACGCGTGTGAGCATGGTCGCCGTGGCCCCCGTCGCACCGTCCGCCCCGCACCGACCGTCGCCGCGCCAGGTGCGCAGGTGGCGGCGCTATCTCGCCGACGAGCGGGCCGAGGCGGCGGTCTACCGTGACCTCGCGGCGCGCCGCACGGGTGAGGAGAAGGCGATCCTGCTGGCGCTCGCCGAAGCGGAACGCCGGCACGAGCAGCACTGGCTGGACCTGCTGGGCGACGACGTGGGGCGCCCGCTCCCGGGCGACGTGCGGACACGCGTGCTGGGCTGGCTGGCCCGACGGTTCGGGTCGGTGTTCGTCCTGGCGCTCGCGCAGCGTGCGGAGGCCCGGTCGGAGTACGCGGACGAGGCCGACGCGACCCCGCGCATGGCCGCGGACGAGCGCATCCACGAGGAGGTCGTGCGGGGGCTCGCGACCCGCGGTCGCAACCGCATGTCGGGCACGTTCCGGGCGGCGGTGTTCGGCGCGAACGACGGCCTGGTGAGCAACCTCGCGCTCGTGCTCGGCATCGGTGCGAGCGGCGCGTCGCAGGCCACCGTGCTGCTCACGGGCCTGGCCGGGCTGCTCGCGGGCGCGCTCTCGATGGGGGCGGGCGAGTACGTGTCGGTGCGGTCGCAGCGCGAGCTGCTCGAGGCGTCGCGACCCGGCCGGCACGCGGCCGAGGCGCTGCCGCACCTCGACGTCGACGCGAACGAGCTCGCGCTCGTCTACCGGGCGCGCGGCCTGGACCCGACCGAGGCG
>NZ_JAAXOY010000646.1 GCF_012396155.1 Cellulomonas septica
GCGGAGACGCGGCGCCGCGAGCGACTCGCGTCAGCGCAGGCCCGTGGGCCGGGCGAGCGCGAGCTGCACGAGCTCGTCGACCAGCTCCGGGTAGGTCACGCCCGACGCCTCCCACATGCGCGGGTACATCGAGTACGGCGTAAAGCCGGGCATGGTGTTGATCTCGTTGACGACGACCTCGCCGTCGGGAGTGACGAACACGTCGACGCGTGCGATGCCCTCGCACCCGATGGCCTCGAACGTGCGCACCGCGGCGTCCCGCACCCGGGCGACGACGTCGTCGGGCAGGTCGGCCGGGCACGACAGCGTGACGCCGCCCTCGTCGAGGTACTTCGCCTCGAAGTCGTAGAACGTGTGCCGCGGGTCGGTGACGACGATCTCGCCCGGCAGGGACGCGCGCGCCCGCTGCCCGTCGCGCCCGCCGATGACGCCGCACTCGACCTCGCGCCCGACGATGCCCGCCTCGACGACGACCTTCGGGTCGTGCTCGCGCGCGGTCGCGAGCGCGGCGGGCAGGTCGGCGAGATCGTCGACGCGGGTGATGCCGAGGCTCGAGCCGGCGCGCGCGGGCTTGACGAACAGCGGCAGGCCGAGCGCTTCGACGCGCCGCGCGACGCCCTCGGGGTCGCGGTCCTGCTCGCCCGGGAGGATCACGGTGAAGGGTCCGACGGGCAGGCCGTGGCCCGCGAGGACGAGCTTCATCATGTGCTTGTCCATGCCGACGGCGGACGCGAGCACACCCGCGCCGACGTACCGCACGTCGGCGAGCTCGAGCATCCCCTGGAGGGTGCCGTCCTCCCCGAAGGGGCCGTGCAGCAGCGGGAAGACGACGTCGACCGCGCCGAGCGTGCGCGGCAGCGCGCCCGCCTCCAGCACCTGCACGTCGCGGTCGTCGGTCGCCTGCGGCAGCAGGACGTGCGCGGCGGTGTCCTCGACCTGCGGGAGCCGGCCGTCGCGGATCGCCCAGCGGTCCGGGTCGTCCTCGGCGAGCACCCAGCGACCGGTCGGCGTGATGCCCACGGCGACGACGTCGTAGCGGTCGCGGTCGAGCGCCCGGAGCACGCCGCCGGCGGTCGCGCAGCTGATCGCGTGCTCGCCCGAGCGGCCGCCGAACAGCACCATGACGCGCGCACGCGCGCTCGTGCCGTCCTGCGCGGATCCGGCGGAGGGGGTGGGCGACGGGAGCGCGGTGTCGTTCATCGCGCCCGACCCTACCGGGCGCGGGCCGCCGCTCCGGACGGTGCCGGTCGGTCGTCGCACGGACGCGTACCGTGGCGCCATGCCCGACGCTCTGCCCCTGTCGCCCGCCACGCTCGTCGTCAGCTCCGGCCGCCCGGCCCGCACGCAGGCCGCCCCGGTGAACCCGCCGATCGTCCTGTCCTCGACGTACGTCTCGCAGGGCGAGGTGCCCGACGGCGAGCTGTTCTACGCGCGGGCGGACACCGAGACGTGGCACCCGTTCGAGCAGACGCTCGGCGCGCTCGAGCGCTCGACGCGGCCGGCCCTGCTGTTCGGGTCGGGCATGGCGGCGATCGCGGCGGCCCTGTCCCTCGTGCCGCCCGGCGGGCGGGTCGTCGCGCCCCGGCACGCATACAACGTGACGCTCGTGCACGCGCAGGACCTCGCCGTGCGCTCGGGCCTCGAGGTCGTCCCGGTCGACATCGACGACACCGATGCGGTGGTCGCGGCCGTCCAGGGCGACGGGGCGCCCGCGGCGATGCTGTGGGTCGAGTCGCCCACCAACCCGATGCTCGAGGTCGCCGACGTGCCCGCGCTCGTCGACGCGGCGCACGCCGTGGGCGCGCTCGTGGCGGTCGACAACACGTTCGCGACGCCGCTCGGTCAGCGGCCCCTCACGCTGGGCGCGGACGTCGTCGTGCACTCGGTGACCAAGTACCTCGCGGGCCACTCCGACGTCGTGCTCGGCGCGGCGCTCGCGGACGACCCCGCGGTGCACGCGGCGCTGCGCCGGCACCGCACGGTCCACGGCGCGATCGCCGGGCCCACGGAGGCCTGGCTGGCC
>NZ_JAAXOY010000647.1 GCF_012396155.1 Cellulomonas septica
GCCCGCGAGGTCGGCGAGCGGGTTGAGCGCGGCCGCCCGGCCGGCGCCGAGCCGCGTCGCGTACATGCCCTTCTCCCCGCCCCACGCGGCGTCGAACGCGGGCTGCACGCTGAGCCGGACGCCGAGCAGGATGAGCGACGCGAGCGTCGGGGCGTCGACCATCTCGGCGTGCTCGAGGCGGTGCCCGGCACGGCCGATGGCCTCGACCCCCTCGACGTCGGCGGCGGCGCGCAGGCCGAGCGCGACCTCGTCCATGGCGCGGTCGCCGATGACGTGGAACCCGCCCTGCACGCCGGCGCGCGTCACGGCCGTGACGTGGTTCGCGATCTGCTCGGCCGACAGGTACAGCGCGCCGGAGCCGTCGGCGTCCGCGTACGGGGCGCGAAGCGCGGCGGTGTGCGAGCCGAGGGACCCGTCGACGTTGAGGTCGCCCCCGATGCCCGTGAGCCCGGGGATCGCGGCCAGGATCTCGCGCGCGTCGTCGACGGTCACGCACAGCTCGCCGCGGTACCCGACGACCAGCGGCAGCCCGCTCGCGGCGTCGGCCGTGCTCGTGAGGAGCTCGACGAGGCCCTCGCGCGTGTCGATGAAGGGGGCGCTCAGCTCGTGCACCGACACGACGCCCTGGGACGCCGCGTGCGCGAGAGCGCGGTGGTACAGCGCCGTCCGCCGCTCGGGCGACAGGCGCCGGGCGGCCTCGCGGGCGGCATGGTGGGCCTCGCGCTCCACGCGACCGTCGTCGGACCAGCCCGGCAGCCGGTCAAGTCCCTCCGCCTGCGCGAGCGCGGTCGACACGACCGCGGAGTGCACGTCGACACGCGCGAGGTACACGGGCGCTCCCCCCGCGGCCGCGTCGAGCTCGGCACGCGTCGGCGGGCGACCCTCGGGCCACTCGGTCTCGTCCCAGCCGAACCCGAGGAGCGGCACGTCGGCGCCGGTCGCGGAGCGCTCGCGGGCGGCGCGGGCGACGGCGTCGAGCGCGTCCGCGAGGGACCGGACCCCGGCGTCGGCGGACAGCGGCACGCTCTCGAGGGCGAGGCCGGTCTCGAGGACGTGGACGTGCGCGTCGACGAACCCCGGTGCGACGAGCGCCCCGTCCAGGTCGACGACCTCGTCGGCGCGGGCGGCCAGCCCGTCGGCGGTGTCGTCGTCACCCAGCCAGGCCACGACGCCGTCGTCGACGAGCAGCGCCTGCGCGAACGGGTCGGCCGGGGAGTGGATGACGCCGTTGCGGTAGAGGGTCGAGCTCACATCGGCTCACGATAGGGCAGGTCAGGGCGTCGCACCCGGGCGAAATCGGGACGGATCGCCACGGGTGGGACCGTCGGCCCCGTCACAGGCCCCGCGTCAGACCGAGGAGTACGCGACGACGCCGCGCCGGACCGCGTCGACGGCCCGCCGGGCGGTGGTGCGGGTGCGCTCGTGCGGGGCGGCCTGGGCGACCTGGTCGAGCACGTCGATGACCTGCTTGCACCAGCGCACGAAGTCGCCCGCGGACAGCTCCCCGCCGCGCAGGACGGCGTCGAGGCTGCGCCCGGCGGCCCAGCGGTGCACGGCCTCGACGAGCCCCAGGTCGAGCGGCACGGTCGTCTCGATCCGGTGCTCCGCCTCGAGGTCCTCGAGCTCGGACCAGGCGCGCAGCGTGCCGTCGAGCGCCACCCCGAGCCGGCTGGCGGGGCCGCCGGGGACGTGCGGCTCGCCCTGGTCCTCGCGACGCGAGCGGAAGACGAGCGTCGAGACGGCGGCGGCGAGCCCGGGCGGGTCGAGCTCGTCGAACGTGCCGCGCCGCAGGCACTCGGCGAGCAGCAGGTCGTTCTCGGCGTAGAGGCGGCGCAGCCAGCGTCCGTCGTCGGTGACCTGCAGGGTGCCGTCGGTGCGGTCGAGGTAGCCGAGCCGGGTCCAGACGACCTGGCGGCGGGCGTCGTCGAGCACCTGGTCGACGTCGTCGACCACGAGCAGGCGAGGCCGCTGCAGCAGGGCGAGGCCGAGGCGCAGCAGCATCGCGTCGAGCTCGTC
>NZ_JAAXOY010000648.1 GCF_012396155.1 Cellulomonas septica
GGACGCGTGCGCTCGCCGAGGTGCGCACCCAGATCGGACCCGTCGACGTCGTGCTGCTCGACGGCTCGCACGACTGGCTGTCCGGCCCGACCCAGCAGGACCTGTTCGCGGCCGTCGAGGCCGAGGTCCCGCCGACGCCGCGCGTGCTCACGCGCGTCAAGGCCGACCGCTCGTGCGCGACGGTGGCCGCGGCGTCCGTGCTGGCCAAGTGCGAGCGCGACGCGATGATGGTCGACCTCGCCGCGCAGCACCCGGACTACCGCTGGGACGAGAACAAGGGCTACTCGTCGCCGGACCACCTGGACGCGCTGCGCACGCTCGGGCCGTGCGTCCTGCACCGCCGGTCGTGGCGCCTGCCGACCGCGGCGGAGGGCGTCCTGGGCCCCGAGGTCGCGGACCTCGAGCCGCTCGTGCCGCTCGACGCGTTCGGCCTGCCGGAGGCCGTGCACGCGGCGCTCGTCGATCCGGACTGACCGGGACGACCGGGGCCCGCGGCGGGTCGCGGTGGCGTGCGGGCCGTGGGCATGGGGGATGATGGACGCGTGAGCGCCGAGGACCTGGAGAACTACGAGACCGACATGGAGCTCGCGCTGTACCGCGAGTACCGCGACGTCGTGGGGCTCTTCTCGTACGTCGTCGAGACCGAGCGGCGGTTCTACCTGGCCAACCACGTCGACCTGCAGGTGCGGTCCGCCGCAGGTGAGGTCTACTTCGAGCTGAGCCTCGCCGACGCGTGGGTGTGGGACGTCTACCGGTCCGCGCGGTTCGTGAAGTCCGTGCGCGTCGTGACGTTCAAGGACGTCAACGTCGAGGAGCTCGCGAAGACCGAGCTCGACCTCGGCGGCGGGACACCCTTCCCGCGCTGACGCGCGCCGTCCGCGCGGTTCGCCGGGCTCGGAGGGACACGTCCCGGCCCGCTGACTCGCAGGACGCGGGGTGTCGCGTGGCTTCCTGATGAGTCACCCGGCACGGACGCTGCACGCCGTCCGTCTCGCCTGCCCTTCTCGCGCTGACGCGCGACCGATCCGTCTCCGCTCGCCGTGCCGGACCCGGTGCAGACCGTTGGGCGCGTCGTCGAGGTGGTCGCGAGCCGTCCACAGCCCGCCCTGCGTGGAGCGCGTCCACGGGTCGGCCGCACGACCGTGTGGGCCCGCTCGGCTGCCGCGAGGCTGCGTGCGGAGGTGGTCCGGTGCGGGCGAAGGACGCGGTGGGACGGTACGGCGAGGACGTGGCGGCGGCGCACGTGCGCGAGCGCGGCTGGCAGGTGCTCGAGCGCAACTGGCGGTGCTCCGACGGTGAGCTCGACCTCGTGGCGCTCGACGGCACGGAGCTCGTGGTGGTCGAGGTCAAGACGCGACGGTCGACGACGTACGGGTCGCCCGCCGAGGCGGTGACGGCGCGCAAGCTCGCACGGGTCCGGCGGCTCGCCGCTCGGTGGCTCGCCGCGCACGACGTCCGCCCGGCCTCCGTCCGCGTCGACGTCGTGTGCGTGCTCGTCCCCGCCCGTGGTGCGGCGCAGGTCGAGCACCTCGAGGGGGTGGTCTGAGTGACCCTCGGACGGACGCTGGCCGTCGCGCTCGTCGGGCTGGCCGCCCACGTGGTCGACGTCGAGGCGCACCTCGCGCCGTCGCTCCCGGCGTTCACCCTCGTCGGTCTCCCCGACGCGTCGCTCGCGGAGGCGCGCGACCGGGTCCGCGCTGCGGTGACGTCCAGCGGGCTCGCCTGGCCGAACCGCCGGATCACCGTCAACCTGTCGCCGGCGACGCTCCCGAAGTCCGGGTCGGCGTTCGACCTCGCGATCGCCGTCGCGACGCTCGCGGGTGCCGGGCTCGTCGACGCCGACCGCGTGCACGGCGTCGTCCACGTGGGCGAGCTGGGGCTCGACGGTCGTCTGCGGCCCGTGCGTGGCGTGCTGCCGGCCGTGGCGGCGGCGGTCGCGGCCGGTC
>NZ_JAAXOY010000649.1 GCF_012396155.1 Cellulomonas septica
CCCGTGGCGGCACCGTCGCGACCCGCGCGACCGCGTCCCTCCGCCGCGACCGGAGACCTGGTCCTCGGGTACTCGCCCGACCGGCTCGCCCCCGGCGGGCGCGCGTCGCTCACCGACGACCGCCCGACGCTCACGCTCGACCGGCTGCAGTCCGGGATCGGCGTGCTGACCGTCCGGGCGGCGGTGTCGGAGCACATCGGCGACCTGCGGCTCGCGGCGGCGTACCGGCTCGCGACGGGGGAGTCGTCGGTGCTCGACGAGGCGCGCGGGCTGACCGTCGCGCCGGTCGGCACGTCGCGCTACGTCGTCGTCGCGGCGCGCGACCACGGTGACGTGCTGCGCCTCGACCTGCGGCAGGTGCGTCGGCTCGAGCGGCTCGTCGTGCTCGCGTTCTCGCCCTCGGGGGCGACGCTGCGGTGGGGCGGGGCGCTGCTCGTCGAGACGGCGGACGGCGGTCGCGTCGACGTCGCGCTCGACCGTGAGCCCGCGTCGGGCGTGCTCGTCGCGCTGTCGATCACGCAGGTCGCGGGCGAGCTCGTGCTGCGCGCCGAGGACGAGCTGGTCCACGGCACCTTCCGCGACGCGGCTCTGGCCTACGGCTTCACGACGATCACGTGGGTCGACCCCTGGACCCCCCTCACCTGACCGCGGAACCAGGGGTGTGCACCGGACGTTCACCTGGACGCGCCGTGCGCGTAGCACCGCTGGGCTACCGTGTGCGCGCGCCCCGCACCACCCCCTTCGGCGGGCCGCAGACGGACGGAGTCGACATGCAGGTCACCACACCCCCGGGACCGGGCGCCGCGTGAGCGCGCGCCACTTCTCGCACCTGCCCGACGAGGACGTCGAGCGCCTGTTCTCCCGGCCGCCCGAGGCGCTGGGCCGCTCGTGCCCGCCCGCGCTGCTCGCGGTGGCCCTGGGCGCGACGCTCTACATGCCCGGGACGCGTCCGAACCTGGCCCGTGACCTGGTGCGACGTGCGGCCGCGGGCGCGGTGAGCTCGGTCGTGTGCCTCGAGGACGCGGTCGCCGACGCGGACGTCCCGGAGGCCGAGCGCAACGTCGTCGCGCAGCTGCGTGAGCTCGCGCGCGACGAGGACGCCGCGCCGTTCGTGTTCGTGCGCGTGCGCAACCCCGAGCAGATCCCGGCGATCGTCACGGCGCTCGGCGACGACGCGCGCATCCTGTCGGGCTTCGTGCTGCCGAAGTTCACCGAGACGCATGGGGCCGCGTTCCTCGACGCGGTCGACGACACCGCCGCGACCGCGGGTGTGCGGCTGCTCGCGATGCCCGTCATCGAGTCGCCCGAGATCATCCACCGCGAGACGCGCGAGGACGCGCTGCTCGGCGTGCAGCGGCTGCTCGACAAGCACCGCTCGTCGGTCCTCGCGGTCCGCACCGGTGCGACCGACCTGTGCAGCGTGTACGGCATCCGGCGCGGGCGGGACCTGACGATCTGGGACGTGCGGCTCGTCGCGGGCGTGCTCACCGACGTCATCAACGTCCTCGGCCGCACGGACGGCACCGGCTTCGTCGTCACCGGGCCCGTGTGGGAGTACTTCAGCAGCGACGAGCGGCTCTTCAAGCCGCAGCTGCGGCACACGCCGTTCGACCAGCACGACGCGAACCGGCTGCGCGCCGACCTCATCACGCGCGACCTCGACGGGCTCATCCGGGAGGTCGTGCTCGACAAGGTCAACGGCCTCACCGGCAAGACCGTCATCCACCCGAGCCACGTGCCCGTGGTGCACGCCCTGTCCGTCGTCACGCACGAGGAGTACGCCGACGCGACCGACGTCCTGGAGGCGGCCGGCCGGTCCGGCGTCTCGGCGTCGCGCTACGGCAACAAGATGAACGAGTCGAAGCCGCACCTGTCCTGGGCCGAGCGGACGATCCTGCGTGCACGGGCCTTCGGGGTCGCCGCGGAGGACGTCGGCCTCGTCGACCTGCTGGCCGCGACGGCGGGACGCGCGTGACGGCGCCCGTCGAGGCGCCCCGCCCGGACGCGCCCGGCG
>NZ_JAAXOY010000065.1 GCF_012396155.1 Cellulomonas septica
ACCTCGGCGGGCGGACCCTCCGCGACGACGCGCCCGTCCCGCATCGCGACGAGGTGCGTCGCGTACCGCGCGGCCTGGTTGAGGTCGTGCAGGACCGCGACGAGCGTGCGCCCCTCCTCGTGCAGGCAGCGGTCGTCGGCGTCGAGCAGCACGAACCACAGCGCGGGCGGGCCCGCGCGCTCCGGCCCGACGAGCTGCAGGAGCAGGTCCAGGACGTCGTCGCGGTCGCGCAGCGGCCGGGTGGGCACGCGGGGCAGCCCGCCGTCGCCCGGGAGGGCGGGGTCGAGCAGCCACGGCACGTCGGACCAGTCGTCGGCGTGCACGCGTGAGTCCGTGTCGTGCGTCGGGGCGTCCGGCTCCGGGAGGCCGGTGCGCGGCTCGTGGTCGTCGCGCTCGTGGTCGGGCTCGCGCTCGGGCTCCCAGACGAGGTCGTGCGGGTCGTCAGTCATGGCCGTCAGCGTCGTCCGCGCGCCGACGTCCCACGGGGTCCGCGGCCGAGTCGGGGGAGCGGCGCCCCCGGACGCGGGCTGTGGACGGCTCGTCAGGCGAGGAACGCGCGCAGCGCCTCCACCACGAGTGCGTGGTCGTCCGCCTGCGGCAGCCCGGACACGGTGACGACGCCGACCGGCCCGACGCCGTGCACCCGCACCGGGAACGCACCGCCGTGCGCGGCGTACTGCTGGAGCGGCAGGTCGTGCTGCTCCGCGAACGTCGTCCCGCGCTCCTTCGCGCGCAGCCCCACGAGGTAGGACGACGCGCCGAACCGCTCGACCACGCGCACCTTGCGCTCCACCCAGGAGTCGTTGTCGGGCGTCGTACCCGTGCGCGCCGCGTGGAAGAGCTGCTGCGTGCCGCGACGGATGTCGATCGTCACCGCCAGGTCGCGCTCCTCGGCCAGCTCGACGAGCAGGCAGCCGAGCCGCCACGCCTCGTCGTTCGTGAACGACGAGAGCACGAGCTCGCGCTCCTGCTGCTCGACCTCGGCGATGGTGGCTCGGACGTCCTCGGTGGTCATGCCGCCATCGTCGCGCACGCCGGAGCGGTCCACGCGACGGCACGCGGACGGCCGACCTCGATCAGGACGGCACGGACCGCGACGGCACTGACCGCGACGGCACGGATCAGGACCGACGGGGACCGGGGGCCGACGGGGACCAGGGCCGGCAGGGATCAGGACGGCACGGCTGCCGTCGCCGCCTCGGCCGCGCCGACCTCGCGCAGCACGCGTCGCGACGGCGAGACGAGCACCGCGTCCCGGACGTCCGCCGCGGTGGCCTTCACGTAGATGCCGGTCGTCTTGAGGTCCTCGTGGCCCAGGAGCGCCTGCACGGCGGGGGCCGGCACGCCCGAGCGGATGAGCCCCTTCGCGAAGGTGTGCCGGAAGCCGTGCGCCGCCTCGCCCTCCTGCTTCGAGACGCCCGAGCGGCGGATCCAGCCGTCGACGAGGTGGTTGAGCGCGCCGCGCTGCAGCGGCCGGCCCGACGACAGGCGCAGCAGGGGAGCGCCGTGCTCGCGCTGGCCGAACCGGTCGTCCCGCTCGGCGACGTACTCCTGCACGACGCGCAGCGCTTCCGGGGGGACCGGGACGTTGCGCTGCCGGTTGCCCTTGCCGATGACGATGAGCACGGCCTCGCCGTCCTCCTCGACGCGCAACGACCGGTCCGTCAGGCCGCACAGCTCGGACGCGCGCACGCCGGTCGTCGACAGCAGCGCGAACGCCGCACGGTCCCGCGCCGGCCAGCGGCGGCTGTCGCCGGGGGAGACGTCCCACGCGACCTTCGCGAGCCGCAGGAGCTCCGCGTCGTCCCATCCCGCTGGCAGGCGCACCGGCCGCTCGGGGGCCTCGATGCGGAGCGTCGGGTCGACGGCGAGGTGCCCCTCCATCTGGAGCCACCGGACGAACAGACGGAGCGTGCCCACCCGGCGTTGCACGGTCGACGCGGCCTCACGCCCACGGATCGACCGGTAGGCGTTCTTGACGTTGAGCTCCGTGAGGTCGTCGGACGTGAGCAACGCGAGCGGGTCCTCGCCCTCGTCGCCCGTGAGCCGGCCGACGTCCTGCGCGATCTGACGCGCCCACGTCGCGACGTCCTGGCGGTAGCCCGCACGGGAGCCGTCGGTGAGACCGCGCCGCGTGAGCGTGGCGCGGTCGGTGAGGAACGGCTCGACGACGGAGGCGAGGGGCACGGCCATGTCCCGACCGTACGGGCCGAGATCACCGGTCGACGGGGGACGCGCCGGAGTTCTGCCAAAGTTCCGATCGGGGTCCGGAGCGTGCTGATCGAGCAGAGCGGAGAGCTCGGGCGTTCGCGATCGGGGTCCGGAGCGCGCTGGTCGGGCAGAGAGCAGAGGGCTCGGACGTTCGCGGGCGGGTCGGGCCGGCTTGGACTCTTCGGCAGCGAGGGCATGCCGGGACACCGCAGGAGCACGCGCGACGTCGGCGGCTGCCCCGAGAGCGTCGCCGCCGAACCCACAGAACTGCACGGGTCGCCAGAACTGCACGAGCCGCCGTCCGGGACGGCCCGAGAGCCGAGGTGGGCACGGGAGGGCGTCACGAAGCGGTGGAGCACGGGCCGTCGGGGTGACGACGCGGCGATCGGACGCGGCGAGGGGCACCTCCCTTGTTCTGCCAAAGTTCCGGCTATGGTCGAAAACCCGTCGAGAGGGGCGGGCGGGGCGGTGACCCGGTACGCCATCGTGCGTTGACGTACCGTCCCGCCGCCTGTGCGATCGTCCCGCGACGACGGTCCCGACGCGCCGCTCCGTCCCGTGTGGCACGAGGACATCCGGCTTGAGGGCCGCAATGGCCGCGACGCACGTTCGCCTCGACGTCGACGAGTGCCAGGACGCCCCAGGCGCCGGACTTGGCGTGCCGGACCGTGCCGAGCGACACCACGGATACCGACCGCGCGTGCCAGCACGACCAGGACGCCTCGGGTGACGCGACGCGCGTCGCTGGTCGCGTGCCGACGCCGACCGGGACCCGGCGTGCACACGGCCGTCAGGTCAGTCGCACGCCGTCTGCGGGTCACCGTCCGGACGGCGGCCGCGCAGACCGTCGTGCCATGCGCGGCGGTGGTCCGTCGCCCCCGACGACTCCCCGCAGCTCCGGCACCCACGCCGCGCAGCAACTATGGCAGAACGCGCCCGGCTGATTCGCTGTCGCTCTCCCGCCGACGTCGCCAGCCGTCGGTGTCTCGATCAGCCGAGGCCGGTCGTGGACGGCCGTGCACGGCGATGGTCCGGTCAGCGCAGCTGCGGCTCGTCGAGCTCGCGCACCCACCGCTCCTCCACGAGCGACGGGTCCCGAGGCAGCGGCTGCCGCTCCCCCGTCCGCGCGAACCCGGCGCGCACGTACAGGTCCCCCGCCGCGTTGTTGCCGTCGAGGATCCACAGCGAGAGCGTGCGCGCACCGTCGGCGACGGCGGCGGCGCGGACCGCGTCGAGCAGCGACCAGCCGATCCCCTGCCGACGCGTCTCCGGGGCGACCCACAGCGCGACGACGTGCCGGTCGTCCACGGGCGACCCGGGCTCCTGGATCATCGACACGAGCCCGCGGCCCACCTGCTGCTCGTCGACCGCGATCCACGTCGGGCCGGTCCGGACCCGCATGCGCCAGTGCGACTCGCGGAACGACTCCTCGCGCGCCAGGGACGAGCCGAACACCTCAGGGCTCTCCCGCAACGCCCGCAGACGCACGTCCCGCACGAGGGCCCAGTCGTCTTCGGTGGCGCGGTGGATCTGCACGCGACCAGCATGCCGCACGTCGGCGCACGCGCACGTCAGGGCGTCCCTGAGCGGAGTCGCGTCGTCCATCGGCCGGCCCACGGCGACGGGATGCGCGCACCCGACAGATGCGCCCCGACACAGATGCGCCCCGGCGGTCGCCGCGCTGGGGCGGTGGTGCCGTCAGGGCGCCGGGAGGGTGCCTCCGTGACCCTCGGGGTCCGGGACGGACCGTGCGACGTCGGCGATCTCCTCCTCCGGGCGCGGCGGGACGGTCTCGTCGAACTCGAGCTCGGGCACGTCGTGCCCCACGGGCTGCGTCACGCTGCCTCCTTCGTGGTCCCGGCTGGCCGGGTCGAGGTGGACGCCCACCGTACGGCGGGCGGGGGTGGTCCTGGAAGGCCGTCAGACGTCGAGCGACTCGCCGTTCGCGAGGTCGACGGGGTCGCCCGCGCCGCCGAGGCGCCCCAGCAGCGTGCGGGACAGCCCGCGACCGGCTTCGCTGAGCTGCGCGTCGTGGATGACCGCGATCCGGGCGGGTCGCACGGCACGCACCCAGTCGACGACCTCCGCGATCTTGAGCCACGGTGCGGCGAGCGGCGTGAGCAGCACGTCGACGCCGTGGCCCGCGGGGTCGACGAGCGCGTCACCGGGGTGCAGCACCCCGTCCACGAGGTACGCGACGTTGGCGACGCGCGGCACGTCGGGGTGGATGAGGGCGTGCCACTCCCCCAGCACGGCGACGTCGAACGGTCCGACGGTGACGGTGTCACCGTCCTGGACGGCGTGGAGCCGGTCCTGCGGAGCGCCCGCACCGACGATCGCGTCGAGCGCCGCCTGCGGCCCCCACACCTCGAGTCCCTGCCCGACCGCCTCGGCCACGCGCGGCACGTCCAGGTGGTCGACGTGCTCGTGGGTCACGAGGACGGCCGGCGCGCCCGAGAGCGCCGCGTCGAGGTCGGAGAAGCTGCCGGGGTCGATGACGAGGCTCGCCCCGTCGCGCTCCAGCCGCACGCACGAGTGTCCCCATCGGGTCAGTCGGGTCGTCATGGCCCCAGTCTGCCTGCGGCGCGCCGTCGCCGCAGGTCAGCGCGTCCTCGTCCGCCAGGGACGCCGTGAGCGCGGTCCGGCGGCGACACGGGCGGCCGCCGGCCGCGAGCGACGGCGACGATCACCCTGTCGACGGGGGCCGCCGGTTTCCTCGGAGGCCCGCCGTGCCCGTACCGTGGGCGCCGTGCTGGTGCTCGGGGTGTGCAGTCTCAAGGGTGGCGTGGGCAAGACGTCGGTGACGCTCGGCCTCGCGTCCGCGGCGCTCGAGCGCGGCGTGCGCACGCTCGTCATCGACCTCGACCCGCAGGGCGACGCGACCATGGCGCTCGGTGCACGCGCGGCCGGGACCGGCGACGTCGCGGGCGTGCTGAGCGAGCCCGGCGCCGAGTCGGTCGCCGCCGCGACCGTCCTGAGCACGTGGGCCGACGACGGCCTCGACGTGCTCGCCGGTTCCGAGCGCTCCGCGGTCCACGACCGCCTCGACGAGAGCGACGTCGACCGCCTCCGCTTCGCGCTGTCCTGGGTCTCGGGCTACGACCTGGTGCTGATCGACTGCCCGCCGTCGCTCGGCGCGCTCACGCGCACGGGCCTGACGGCGTGCGACCGTGCGGTCGTCGTGACCGAGCCGGGCCTGTTCGCCGTGATGGCGGTGGGGCGTGCGATGCGCACGATCGACGAGCTGCGCCGCGGCCCGGCCGCGCAGCTGCAGCCGCTCGGCATCGTCGTGAACCGCGTGCGGGCGCGCTCGGTCGAGCAGGCCTTCCGCATGGAGGAGCTGCGCACGCTGTACGGGCCGCTGGTCCTGTCGCCGTTCGTGCCCGAGCGCGCGGCGCTCCAGCAGGCGCAGGGTGCCGCCCAGCCCGTGCACGCGTGGCCCGGAGCCGCGGCCGCGGAGCTCGCGACGACGTTCGAGACCTTGCTCGACCGCGCGATGCGCGCGCCGCGCCGCTGACCGGCCGCACGCGCGTCTGCAACCCTCACCCGTCTCCGGCCCTCACCCGTCTCCGAGCACGACGACGCCCCCCACGCTCGCGTGGAGGGCGTCGTCGGGTCGTGCGTCAGCCTGCGGAGCGCGCCTGCCGGCGCAGCGCGAGCTCGTCGTGAGGCGCAGGCGCGGCGTCGTCTGCCGCCTCGTCCTCCGCGCGCTCGGTCGGCAGCTCGGCGAGCGAACCCTCGACCTCGCGCCAGACGCGCCCGACGGCGATCCCGAAGACGCCCTGACCGCCCTGGACGAGGTCGATGACCTCGTCGGCCGACGTGCACTCGTACACCGAGGCACCGTCGGACATGAGCGTGATCTGCGCGAGGTCGTCGACGCCGCGCTCGCGCAGGTGGCCGACCGCGGTGCGGATCTGCTGGAGCGAGACGCCCGTGTCGAGCAGTCGCTTGACGACCTTGAGCACGAGGATGTCGCGGAAGCTGTAGAGGCGCTGCGTGCCGGAGCCGGTCGCGGGGCGGATCGACGGCTCGACCAGCCCGGTGCGGGCCCAGTAGTCGAGCTGCCGGTAGGTGATGCCGGCGGCGCGGCAGGCGGTCGGCCCGCGGTACCCGGAGTAGGTGTCGAGGTCGGGCAGGTCGTCGTCGAACAGCAGGCCCTGCGCGCGCTGCGGCACCGCGGTGGGGTGCTGCTCGGCGCTGTCGTTGCTGCTCACGGGTCCTCCACTTTCGCCCGCCCGACGGCGCGCTGGTCCTCGACTGCCTGCAACGCTAGGCCTGCGGTCACCCCGATGCAACGACGCCCTGCCCTGGCGTGTCGCGCCCGGCGAGTCTCACCTTCCACCTGAGGTCGAAGGTTCACCCGTTCGCGCACGTCGAGGGCCCTAACGGCCACTCTCGCCGGGCTCCTCCCCCGTCGAGAAGTCGTCCGGCGTCACCACGTCGAGGAACCTCCGGAATCGCTCGAGGTCCTGCTCGGTGCTCGTGGTCCGCACCTCGACACCCGCGACCGCCACGACCTCGGCCGCGCACATCACCGGGCAGCCGAACCGCAGCGCGAGCGCGATCGCGTCCGAGGCGCGCGAGTCGACGCGCGGTCCGGTCGTGAGCACGAGCTCGGCGTGGAAGACGCCCTCCTCGAGCCGGGTGATCTCGACGTGCGCGACGCTCGAGCCCGCCGCGACGATGACGTCCCGCAGCAGGTCGTGCGTCATCGGGCGGGGCGGCACGATCCCGGCCTGCGCCGACGCGATCGCGCTGGCCTCGGTCGGTCCGATGAGGATCGGGACCAGCAGCTCGGACTCGGGGTCGAGCAGCAGCACGACGATCTCGTCGTCAGCCAGGTGCTGACGCACCCCGACGACCTCCACCTGCACCATCCCGCCGTCCTCGCCCACGCGTCCAACGTACGACGTCGGCGGCGGATCGGCGCGTCCCGTCGTGCAGACGGCCGGGCACGCGCTCAGGGGGTCAGGTCGGCGACCGCGGCCCGCACGAGCGCGGTGTGCATCTGGGTGCAGAGCTCACCGACCTCGGCGGCGACCGTGCCCGCGCGCGCCGCCGCGGAGGCGCCACGACGACCCCGCCAGGGGGCGACGACCTGCTCCACGAGGTCCGCCTGACGGTCGGCCGCGGTCCGGAACTGCCGCAGGTGGCGGGCGTCGATGCCGTGCTCCGCCAGCGCGGCGGCTGCGACGACGACGTCACGCGCCCACGGGTCGAACGACGAGCGTCCACGCGGCCGCAGGACACCGGCCTGGACGAGCTCCTCGACGAAGGCGACCTCGACGTTCGCCTCGGTGGCGAGCGCGTCGACCGTCCAGCGCACCTCGCCCGACTGGACGACGCCGTCGCGCGTCGCGAGGCGTGCCCGCGGTGCGGTCTCCTCCTCCTCGCCCGCGTCGAGCGCGGCCAGCCGCTCGCCGATCACCTTGAGCGGCATGTACTTGTCGCGCTGCTGCCGCAGGACGAAGCGGAGCCGCTCGATGTCGGCCGGCGAGTACTGCCGGTAGCCCGCGGGTGTGCGGACCGGCTCGACGAGCCCCTGCTCCTCGAGGAAGCGCAGCTTGGACGTCGTGACGGCCGGGAACTCGATGCGCAGCGCGGCCAGGACGTCGGAGATCCGCATCGACGCGCGTCGGGAGATCCCCCGCGGCCACGGCTCGGTCGCCCCCGGGCGCGCGACGGCCCGGTCGTCCTGCTGCGTGCGCTGCGCCTGCGCGCCGCTCATGCGTCCCTCCCCCACGGACCCGTGCTGACCAGGACGGCGCTCACCCGCGAGCGACCTCGCGGTGCGGGCTGGGGTGGAACGTCATGCGGTACTTGCCGATCTGGACCTCGTCGCCCGAGCGCAGCACGGCCTGGTCGATGCGCGTCCGGTTGACGTAGGTGCCGTTGAGCGAGCCGATGTCCCGCACGACGAACTGCTGACCGTCGCGCACGAACTCGGCGTGCTTGCGGGACACCGTCACGTCGTCGAGGAAGATGTCGGCCTCGGTCGAGCGGCCGGCGACCGTGCGGTCGGCGTCGAGGAGGAACCGCGCACCTGCGCTGGGCCCCCGCTGCATGACGAGGAGCGCCGACGTCGGCGGGAGCGCGTTCACCGCGGCGACCTCGTCGGGCGTCAGCCCGACCGGCGCGGCGGCCTCGATCTCGACGGGCTCGAGCGCACCGAACGACATCGTCGTGTCCGGACCGTACGCGGGCCGACCCGTCTGCGGTCCAGGGACCCCAGGGGCCTGCTCGTCGCCGCTCATTCCGCCTCCCGCGCGCCCTGCTCGTCCGATCACCCGGCACCGTCCTCGGTGGGGTCAGGCACACCCTATGCGGAGCCGGCGCGTCGTCGCAGCACGGATCGCCTGGACGCGCGGGTCAGCCCGCTGCCGGGGGCACCGGAGTCGCGTGCACGGGGTCCGGCACGACGCGGATCGCGCTGACCTCGACGAGGTCCTGCTGCTCGACCGACGCGTTCCCGCCGTTGTTGCGCACCTCGGCGAACGCGCCGCCCGGCATCTGCAGCGCGGTCGCGATGGTGTCCGGGTCGCCGATGACCTTCCACACGTACGGCGGCGTCAGCGTCGTGCCGTCGAGCTGGATCGCGCCGGCCGTCCCGGTGAACGCGCTGCTCGCGGTGATCCGCAGGTCGTTGAGCTGCATCGCCTCGGCGCCCGCGTTGCGCAGCTCCTCGAGCATGTTGAGCATCGTCACCGACTTCACCTGCGCGCCGCTGTCGCTGACGGTGACGACCACGCCGCGGCCCTCCGCGGGCAGACGACCCGCGAGGATGCCCTGCGTCTCGGCGCTCCGGCGCAGCGCGTCGAGCGCGGCCTGCCGGGTGTCGGACCCGGAGAGCAGCTCGTCGCGCTCGTCGAGGAGGTCGGCACGCTCGCGCTCGAGGGAGTCACCCCGCGTCGTCGCCTCGTCGAGGATCCGGACCAGGTCCGCCTGACGCATGCCCGACAGGCTCAGGTCGCTCGTCTGCCGGATCTGCACGGCGAGCGCGAACCCGAGCAGCGCGCACAGCACACCCGCGAGGACCTGCGCGCGGTTGACCCGCGGCTTCAGTGCGCGGCCGAGGACCGACCACCCGTTGCCCGGCGTGGCCGCCACCGGGGCGGACGGTGGCGGGGACGCGGCGGCCGTGGGCGCGGGC
>NZ_JAAXOY010000650.1 GCF_012396155.1 Cellulomonas septica
ACCAGGACGGTCGCGGTGCGCAGCGGCGTGCGGGCGCCGGAGTGGGGCATGGGTGGGTCGCTCCTTCGCGACGGGCGGCGGGGGCGCGCGTGACGCTACGGAGCGGGCGGGGCGGGGGTCCAGGTGCGAAACGTTTTGACGGCACGTCCCCGCAGGTGGACGCGGGGACGTGCCGTCGGGGAGAACTCAGACCGCGTGGACGATCTTCTCCGTCTGCTCCTTGGCGTCGCCGAAGAGCATCGCGGTGTTGTCGCGGAAGAACAGCGGGTTCTGCACGCCCGCGTACCCGGTGGCCATCGAGCGCTTGAAGACCACCACCTGCTTGGCGTGCCACACCTCGAGCACGGGCATCCCCGCGATGGGCGAGCCGGGGTCGTCGAGCGCCGCCGGGTTGACGGTGTCGTTCGCGCCGATGACGAGCACGACGTCGGTGTCGCCGAAGTCGTCGTTGATCTCGTCCATCTCGAGCACGATGTCGTACGGCACCTTGGCCTCGGCGAGCAGCACGTTCATGTGCCCGGGCAGCCGTCCGGCGACGGGGTGCACGCCGAACCGGACCTCGACGCCCCGCGCCCGCAGCTTCGCGACGAGCTCGGCGACCGGGTACTGCGCCTTCGCGACGGCCATGCCGTAGCCGGGCGTGATGACGACGCGCTTGGCGTCGCGCAGCAGGTCCGCGACGTCCTGCGCGGACATCTCGCGGTGCTCGCCGTAGTCCCGGTCGACCGCGGCCACCGTGCCCTCCTCGGCCCCGAACCCGCCGAGGATCACGCTGACGAACGACCGGTTCATCGCCTTGCACATGATGTAGCTGAGGATCGCACCGGACGACCCGACGAGGGCGCCGGTGACGATGAGCAGGTCGTTGCTCAGCATGAAGCCCGCGGCCGCCGCGGCCCACCCGGAGTACGAGTTGAGCATCGACACGACGACGGGCATGTCGCCGCCGCCGATGGACGCGACCAGGTGCCAGCCGAGCGCGAGCGCGACGACGGTCATGAGCAGCAGCGGCACGATCGACGGGGCCGCGACGAACCAGACGCCCAGCCCGGCCGACGCGACGAGCGCGACGAGGTTGAGGGTGTTGCGGCGCGGCAGCATGAGGGGTGCCGAGGGGATCCTCGCCGAGAGCTTGAGGTAGGCGACGACCGAGCCGGTGAACGTCACCGCACCGATGAGGACGCCCAGGAAGACCTCGACGAGGTGTACGGGGTCGGCCGGCTCGGTGAGGTACGAGTTGAACCCGACGAGCACCGCGGCGAGGCCGACGAAGCTGTGCAGGATCGCGATGAGCTCGGGCATCTGCGTCATCTCGACGCGCCGTGCCTGCCACGTGCCGACCGTGAGGCCCACGAGCAGCACGGCCGCGATGAGCGCCGCGGTGACACCGACCTCACGCTCGCTGCCGTCGAGCGCGAGCGCGACCGTGGCGGCGAGCGCGAGGCCCATGCCGACCATCCCGGACATGTTCCCGCGGCGTGCCGTCTCCTGCCGGGACAGCCCGGCGAGGGACAGGATGAACAGCACCGCGGCGACGAGGTAGACCGCCTGCGCGACGGACGTGAGGGACATCAGGCGTCCTTCCGGAACATGCGGATCATGCGGTTCGCCACGAGGAACCCGCCGAAGATGTTGACGCTCGCGACGGCCGCGGCGACGCACGCGAGGACCGTGACGACCCAGTCGTCGGACCCGATCTGCAGGAGGGCGCCGACGAGGATGATCCCGGAGATCGCGTTCGTCTGGGCCATGAGCGGCGTGTGCAGCGAGTGGCTGACGTTCGAGATGACGTAGTAGCCGACGAACACCGCGAGCACGAACACGGTGAAGTGGCCGAGGAACGCGGCGGGCGCGAACGAGACCGCGAGCGCGACGAGCACGGCCGCCAGGGCGAACGTCACCGTCCGACGCTGCGTCCGACGCTCGGCGAGCGCGTGCGCGGCGGCCTCGGCGGCGGCGATCTCCTCGAGGCTCGGCGCGGTGTCGGCCGGCGGCGGCATCG
>NZ_JAAXOY010000651.1 GCF_012396155.1 Cellulomonas septica
CGATCTCGACGCGCGGGTCGGCGGCGGCGAGGGCCTCGACGGTCGCGCGCAGCTCCGCGGTCTCGGGGCTGCCGACGACGCGCAGCTCGAGCTCGTCGCCCGGCGTCGCGGCGAACGCCTCGACGAGCTCCTCGACGCCCTTGTAGGGGCGGACGAGCCCGAAGAACAGCACGCGACCGGGCCGCGCCTCCCCGCGGGGGTACGGGGCGTACCAGCCGCGGTAGTGCGGGTGCGGCACGGTGACGAGCGGCGTGCCGGGGCGGGCGTCGTCGGGCAGGGGCGTCGTCCCGTTGAGCCGCACGAACACGGTCGTCCGGCGGTCGACGACGCGCAGGAGCCACCGTTCGAGCGTGCTCCCGGACTCGTGCGGCTCGACGTTGTGCAGGGTCCGCACGACGGCCGTGCGGGTCAGCGAGAGGCGCGCGAGCAGGGCGGCGGTGGTCAGGAACCGCGCCGCGGTCTTGAGCCGCGACGTCCCGCGGAGCAGCTTCTCGGGCCAGTGCACGTGGAAGACGTCGTAGCGCCCGAGCAGCGCGGTGCGCCAGTCGAACGTGAGCGCGTGCACGTCGTCGGGCAGCTCGACGAGCAGCTGCGCGAGGTACGGGTTGGTGGTGCGGCGGGGCCGCGGGAACGACTCGAGCACCGTGACGGTCATGCGCGCCCTTCCGGCAGGGGGTCCGGCCCGGCGGCCGGTCGGGTGTCGTCGAGGGTCGCCTCGCCGGCATCGACGCCGGGTCGGGGGAGCAGCAGCATGCCGAGAGCGAGCACGATGATCGGCATCGAGCTGTAGATGGGACCGAACGCGAAGTTCCAGAGCATGACGCACGTGAGGTAGATCGCGAGGCCGGACGCGACGCGGCGTGCGGCGGCGCTCGCGATCGACCATACCGACAGCCCGAGGATCCAGGCACCGAGCGCGACGCCGGGGATGCCGAAGTTGGACCAGAGGTCCGCGATCACCGCGTGCAGCTTGATCTCGCTGCCGAACATGTAGTTCTCGACGTACCCGTTGTCGGGGTCGTAGTTGAGGGCGGCCATCCCGGACTTCGCGACGAGGATGTCGTCGAGGTTCGCCTGGACGCCGACGCCGTAGCCCATGGGCCGGGACTCGGCGAGGGCGAGGCTCGCGCCCCACTCGGGCCGACCGCCCAGCAGGATCGAGCCCGACGTCTGCACCTGCTCCTGCGACCGCTGCTGCGTCGCCGCGCCGAGGTAGCCCTCGAGGATCAGCGTGGTGCCGACCGAGTAGACGCAGGCCGCGATGCCCGCGAACAGCGCGATCGTCGCGAGCGCGCTCGACCGCCGGCCGAGCGTCGTCGGGCGCAGCTGGTAGGCGACGAGGAGCGCGGCGAGCACGAGCGTCGCGAACGCCGACCGCGAGTCGTTGAGCATGCAGACGGCCGCGAGCGCGAGCAGCAGCACGATCTCGACGGGTCGTGGCCGCTTCCGCACGACGAGCCCGAGCGCGAGGACGGTCACCGCGTAGGAGAAGTTGTACTTCCACGGGTTGGCCGGGTTGATGGGCTCGAGGCCGATGCGCAGGACGAGGCCTGCGGCGGCGGACAGCGCGACGGTCCGCAGGGAGAGCACGGTGCGGGCCCACAGGAGCATGCCGATCGCGCAGAAGCCGCCGACGACCAGCAGGAGGTTCGCGCGCAGCACGACCGGGCTGATCGTGTGCGACGCCGACGACACCGCGGTGAGCCACACGCCCGACGCGAGCGCGATCCCGCCGAGCAGCAGCAGCCCGCGCGCACCGACGAACCGCTTCGGTGCCGACCACCAGACCGGCACGAGCGCGAGCGGCACGACGATCGCCGTGGTGAACGCGTCGACGAGCTGGTAGTTGAGCGCGACCATGGCGACGGCGGCCATGGCGACGTACCGCGTCGAGCGTCGGGGGACCCGCAGCGGTGCGGGGAGGCGCGGGTGCGCGCGCGCGTGCGTCGACCCCGTGCCGGGCCGTGCCTCGGCGGCACCCGGGTGCGGGGCGGGGG
>NZ_JAAXOY010000652.1 GCF_012396155.1 Cellulomonas septica
CCCGGCTCGCCGCCGCGGTCCTCGCCACCGCGCTGGCCGGCGCGCTCGCCGCGTGCTCGGGGGCCAGCGCGCAGACCACCGGCGACCCCACCGCCGCGACCGACGACCTGCCCACCGAGATCCCGGCGGGCACGTCGCTCGTCATCGGCGACCCCGTCACGCAGAAGGCGGTCGAGATCGCCGGCGGCGACCTCGACGCCGACCTCGGCTTCGACATCGAGTGGGCCAACGTGTCCGGCGGCCCCGCGACGACCGAGGCGTTCCGCGCCGGGTCGCTCGACATCGGGTCCGTCGCCGACATCCCGCCGATCCACGCGACGTGGACCGGGCTCGACGTGCGGATCATCGCGGCGTCGTACCGCGAGGACTGGGAGGACTTCCCGATCTACGAGTTCGGCGTCGCGCCGGGCGTCGAGGGCGTCGACTCGCTCGAGGACTTCGCGGGCCACCGCATCGCGTACAGCCCCGGTCAGGCGCAGGGCGTCATCGTGCTGCGCGCGCTCCAGGAGGCCGGGCTGGACCTCGACGACGTCGAGCTCGTCGAGCTGCCCAGCACGGGCGACGTCTACCCGACGGCGCTCGCCGCGGGCGAGGTCGACATCGCGCCCATCGGCGGCGTGCAGATCGCGCGGTACGTCGACCAGTACGGCCAGGACGGCGCGCACACCGTCACGCACGGCCTGCGCGACGACCCGGGCGTGCTCTACGTCCCGACGTCGACGCTCGACGACCCCGCCAAGGCCGCGGCGCTGCGCGCGTACGTCCGGCTGTGGGCGCAGGCGAAGCTGTGGGTCGAGGACCACCCCGACGAGTGGGTGCAGGGCTACTACGTCGAGGACCAGGGGCTGTCCGAGGAGGACGGCCGCTACCTCGTCGAGCACGCCGGCACGCCTGACATCCCCGCCGACTGGACCGAGGCGATCGAGCGCCACCAGGAGACGATCGACCTGCTCGCCGAGGCCACCGGGAACGACCCGCTCGACGCCCCCGACCTGTGGGACCAGCGGTTCGCGCCCGTCATCGCGGAGGCCGTCGAGGAGTACCGGGCGGGGGCGAGCAGCCGATGACGACGCTCACCGCACCCCGGGCGCTCGCGTCACCGCGCGCGCTCAGCCGCCCGGCGACGACCCGTCGCCGCGCCACCCGCCGCCTCGGACCCGGCCGCAGCATCCCCGGCGGCGCAGCGCTCGGGCTGCTCGCGCTCGTCGCGTTCTGGGCCCTCGGCAGCGCGACGGGGTTCATCGACCAGCGCACGCTCTCCGCACCCTGGACGGTCGTCACCACCGCGGGCGAGCTCATCGAGTCCGGCCGCCTGCAGGAGAACCTCGCGGTGTCCGCGCAGCGCGCGCTGCTCGGCCTCCTGCTCGGCATCGTCCTCGGGACCCTCCTCGCGCTCGTGTCCGGCCTCACCCGCATCGGGGAGGCGCTCATCGACGGGCCCGTGCAGGTCAAGCGGGCCATCCCGAGCCTCGCGCTGCTGCCGCTGCTCATCCTGTGGCTCGGCATCGGCGAGACGATGAAGGTCGTCACGATCCTGCTCGGCGTCTTCGTGCCCGTGTACATCCACACGCACAACGGCCTGCGGACGATCGACGCGCGGTACGTCGAGCTCGCCGAGACCGTCGGGCTGTCGCGCTGGCAGTTCGTGCGCCGCGTCGTCCTGCCGGGCGCGCTGCCCGGGTTCCTGCTCGGCCTGCGGTTCGCCGTGACCGGTGCGTGGCTCTCCCTCGTCGTCGTCGAGCAGATCAACGGCACCGCGGGGATCGGCTACATGATGGAGCTCGCGCGCACCTACGGGCAGACCGAGATCATCGTCGTCGGCCTCGTCCTGTACGGCGTCCTCGGCTTCGGCTCCGACGCGCTCGTCCGCCTCGTGCAGAGGAGGGCGCTCGCATGGCGACGCACGCTCGCGGACTGACCCGCGCACCCGGGATCCCCGCCCTGCCCGACGCGCCCGCGACGGCGCTCGCCGACGGCGCTCCGGCGCCCGCCGGTC
>NZ_JAAXOY010000653.1 GCF_012396155.1 Cellulomonas septica
CCTCGTCGTCGCGGGTCTGGTCACGAGCTTCACGCTCGTCACGCTGCTCGGCAGCGTCGTCCTGTCGGTGCTCGGGCTGCCGCAGGACCTGCTGCGCTGGACGGGCATCGTCGTGCTCGCGGTCATCGGCCTCGGCCTGCTCGTGCCGCGGCTCGAGGCGGTGCTGGAGCGGCCGTTCGCCCGGCTCGCGCCGCGCAACGCCCCGGGGTCGAGCCGCGGCGGGTTCGTGCTGGGCCTGGGCCTCGGCGCGGTCTACGTGCCGTGCGCGGGCCCGGTGCTCGCGGCGATCACGGTCGCGGGCGCGAGCGGGAACGTCGGCCCGGGGACCGTGGTGCTGACCGTGGCGTTCGCGCTCGGCGCCGCGGCGCCGCTGCTGGCTGTCGCGCTGGCCGGGCGCCGGGCGTCGGAGCGCGTCAAGGCGTTCCGGTCGCACCTGCGCGGCGTGCGGGCCGTGAGCGGTGCGCTCATGATCGCGCTCGCCCTCGCGCTGTCGTTCAACCTCACCGACGCGATCCAGCGGGCCCTGCCGGGCTACACCGACGGCCTGCAGGAGCAGATCGCCGCCGATCCGCGCGTGCAGCGCGAGCTCGACCTCGGCGGCCTCGTCACGGCGGAGAACGAGGGCCTGAGCCGCTGCACCGACGGCGCGGAGGAGCTCGAGGACTGCGGTCCGGCGCCCGCGATCCGCGGCATCGACACGTGGCTCAACACCCCCGACGGCGCACCCGTCGACCTGGCCGACCAGCGCGGCAAGGTCGTGCTGCTCGACTTCTGGGCGTACTCCTGCATCAACTGCCAGCGGTCCGTCCCGCACGTCGTCGCGTGGGACGAGGCGTACCGCGACGCCGGGCTCGTCGTCGTGGGCGTGCACACGCCCGAGTACGCGTTCGAGAAGGAGACGCGCAACGTCGTCGACGGCGCGCGGCGCTTCGGCATCGAGTACCCGGTCGCGCAGGACAGCGCCTACGCGACGTGGACCGCGTACCGGAACCGGTACTGGCCGGCCGCCTACCTGGTCGACGCCGACGGGCAGGTGCGCCACGTGTCGCAGGGCGAGGGGAACTACGAGGCGACCGAGACGATGATCCGCGAGCTGCTCGTCGCCGCCGACCCGGACGTCGACCTGCCGCCGCGCACCCGGGTCGACGACGCGACCCCGCAGGAGGACGTCACACCCGAGACGTTCCTGTCCGTCGCCAAGCGCAGCAACGTCGCCGGGGAGTACGTGCAGGGGGAGCACACCTACACGCTGCCGACCGACCAGGCTCCCGACACCGTCGCGCTGGGCGGCACGTGGACGACCGGCTTCCAGGGGGCGGACGCCGGCGCCGACGCCGCGCTCCGGCTGCGCTACCACGCGGCCGTCGTGCAGACCGTGCTCGGCGGGACGGGCGAGGTCGGGTTCGTCGTGCGCGACGCCGACGGGCGCGTCGTGGACCGCGGCACGCTCGACGTGGCCGGCCCGCCGCGGTCCTACCCGGTCGTCGACGGCGACGAGGTCGCCGAGGGGACCGTCGAGCTCGACGTCCCCGCGGGCGTGACGGTGTACTCCTTCACCTTCGGGTGAGGCCCGCCGCGGACGCGGACCAGGGGCGTGACCAGCCACGGCGTGCGGGTTCGTCTGCCAGGGTGGTGGGCATGCGGACCCTCACGCTGACCTCGACGATCGCCCTCTGCGCCCTGGCCCTCGCGGCCTGCGCGACCGAGCCGGAGGCTCAGGACGCGCCGACCCCGACGCCGTCCGCGTCGGCCCCCGCGTCGCCCTCGCCCACCGCGACCACCGCGACCGACGTGGCGCCCGACGTGATGCTGACCGAGGCCGCGTGGACGGCCGTCGGTCCGGCGGCCCCGCGCGACGAGTCGACGGGCGTCGTCGACTGGCGCCTGCCGGACGCGTGCGCCGCCGGTGCCCCGACGGACGCGACGGCGATGCGCACGGTCGCGCAGGG
>NZ_JAAXOY010000654.1 GCF_012396155.1 Cellulomonas septica
GCTCATGTACAGGTGCAGGACGGTGCCGCCCGTGTACTTCGTCTGCAGGTCGTCCTGCCGGGCCAGCGCCTCGAACGGGTCGTCCGTGAAGCCCACGGGGAGCTGCGAGGAGTTCGTGTAGTACGGGCGGTCGTCGGGGGCGCGTCGTCGTGGTCGGTCGCTCCCGGTGCTTCTCCCAGGCCAGCGGGAGCGGCGACTCGTCAGGGGGTGCGGTAGCGGGCGTCGTCCGCGTCGATGATCGGCTCGCCGGCGAGGACGTCCGGCGCCGGGTCGTCGGCCTCGGGCGTCGACGTGGAGGACCGCCACGGCGCGTTGCCCGCGACGGCCGACCTCGCGGCCTCGACGGCCTTGTCCTTCAGGGCCACACCCTGCTGCTTCGCGAACTCCGTCGCCTGGCTCTCGACGTCCTGGACGTAGCCCTGGACGCGCGGGTCCTGCCAGACGTCGTTCGCCCAGCCCTTGATCTTCTCGAACTGACCCCGTCCCGCGCGGGTCCCGAGCACGTACCCGAGCCCGACGCCGACGGCGAACACGACCTTGCCCTTCATGAGCGGTCCTCCCGAGGGTCTGTGGCGGCGACGTCCGCAGTGCGCGCCGCCCGTCCGAAGGTCCGAGCGTAGGCACCGGCCCGCGGGCGCGCGCGTCGAACGGCGCTCCGCCGCCGCGGGCGGGCAGGGCCACCACGTGCGGTCGGCGCGACGGAGGGCGTCGCGTCACCACGGCGCGCGCGCGAGCATCCGCGGGTCGACACTGGCGGCACGCGGATGCAGGGGAGGTCGGCATGAGCGAACCGGGCACGGCCACGACGAGCACGCGCTCGGCCGACGGTCCGCCGCTGCGGCGCACGATCGGCCGGCGCGTGCTGCTGCTGTTCGTCGTCGGCGACATCCTCGGCGCGGGCATCTACGCGCTGACGGGCAAGGTCGCGGGCGAGGTCGGCGGCATGATCTGGCTGCCGTTCGTGTGCGCGTTCGTGCTGGCGACGCTCACGGCGACGGCGTACGCGGAGCTCGTCGGCCGGTTCCCGCAGGCGGCGGGTGCGGCGCTGTACGCGAACCGTGCCTTCCGGCGGCCCTTCCTGACCTTCCTCGTGGCGTTCGCGGTGATGATGTCGGGCATCACGTCGGCGAGCGCCGCGGCGCGGGCGTTCGGCGGCGACTACCTCGCGGAGTTCGTGTCGGTGCCGACGCTGGTCGCGGCGTGGTTCTTCCTGCTGCTCATCACGGGCGTCAACCTGCTGGGGATCTCCGAGTCGGTGCGCGTGAACGTCGTGCTGACGATCGTCGAGGCGACGGGCCTGCTGGTGATCCTCGCGATCGGGGCGTGGGCGCTGCTGACGGGCGAGGGCGACCCGAGCCGTGCGTTCGTGCTGGAGACGGACGGGTCGGCGTGGATGGCGGTGCTCGGCGCGACGGCGCTCGCGTTCTACGCGCTGCTCGGGTTCGAGGACTCGGTGAACCTCGCGGAGGAGTGCCACGCGCCGCGCCGGGACTTCCCGCGCGCCCTGTTCGGCGGGCTCGCGGTCGCGGGCGTCATCTACGTGGGCGTCGCGTTCACGTCGTCGATGCTCGTGGAGACGGACGTGCTCGCCGAGTCGACGGGACCCCTGCTGGAGGTCGTCAAGGTCGCGGGCCTGACGTTCCCACCCGCGCTGTTCGCCGTGATCGCGCTGCTCGCGGTGTCGAACACCGCGCTCATCAACATGCTCATGGCGTCGCGGCTGGTCTACGGGATGGCGCAGGAGCGGATCGTGCCGCGCGTGCTGGGACGCGTGGGCGGGCGGCAGACGCCGTACGTCGCGATCGCGTTCACCGTGGTGATCGCGCTGACGCTCGTGGCGACGGGCGACCTGGCGGGGCTCGCGGACACGACGGTGCTGCTCCTGCTGCTCGTCTTCGCGACGGTCAACGTCGCCGTCCTGGTGCTGCGCCGCCGGCCGGACGACGGGACCGACGCGGGCGACGCCGACGCCGCGGCGCGCGACGACGCCG